>JAQVVK010000053.1 GCA_028698975.1 Victivallaceae bacterium | reverse complement strand
CTATTACCGCCTGGATTGGAGATCGAGGACAGCCGTCTTCTGACCAGATCGGCCATCGTGCCGCCGGAGCTGGCCGGAAAGTCCGGCGCGTTGACTCCGGTGAGGCTCGAAAAGTGCGGCGACCGTTATCTGGTGTTTGGCGATTTCTCCGGCGGCGCGGCGGAGTTTGTCTATCCGGCGCGGGCGACCACTCGCGGCCGCTTCAAGGTTCCGCCGTTCCGGTGCGAGGCGATGTATTCTCCGCAAATTCAGGGCAGTCTGGTTTCAAACGCTGTTTTTGAAGTAAAATGAAGTATCGCGCCGCCATCGTGATTTTTGCCGGGGCGGCGGCCGCCGCCATGGTTTTGATGGCGGTGTGGTTAGCCGCGCCGTATTTTGCGTCTGATCCGCTTGAACTCCTGGCCGCCGAACCGCCGAGCCGCCGCTATTTTGATGCCGCCGGCGTATGGGTGCACAGTGAATCCGCCCCCGGCTGGCGGTGGCGGTTTGACGTGCCTCTGGCGCGGGTTTCGCCGGAGGCGCGGCAGGTGATGCTGGCCGCCGAGGACATCGATTTTTACCGCCACGGCGGGGTGGATTACCCGGCTGTACTGCGGGCGGCGGCGCAAAATCTTTTGCACGGCAAAATCGTATCCGGAGCCTCGACCATCACCATGCAGCTGGCCGGGTTGTCGCTGGAGCGCAAACGCGGTTCGTTTACCCGTAAATTCGTGCAGGCGGCCCGGGCGCGCAAGCTCGAACTTCTTTACAGCAAGGATCGCATTTTTGGCGAATATCTCAACCGCATACCGTTCGGCGGCCAGCTCTACGGCATCGAAGCGGCATCGCTTTTTTACTTTGGGCGTCCTGCCGCCGAACTCAACACCGCCGAGGCTTCACTGCTTTGCGGACTGCCTCAAAAACCGAACTTCTACCGCCCCGACCGTCACCTTGACCGCGCCCGGCTCCGGCAGAAGCGGGTGCTCGGTTTGCTGTCGAGGCACGGCGTGCTTACCATGGAGGAGGCCGGGCGGCTGTATGACATGAAATATCTGCGTTTTCGCAACTTCAAGCTGCCGCCGCAATTTATGGAGTTGGCGCGGCCGGACGAAAATACGCATTTTTTCCAAGTCGAAACGCGCCTTACTCCGGCGGCGGGAGATATTCAAACCCGGCTGGACAGTGAACTTCAGGCGCAACTGCTCATTCTTTTGCGCCGTCGCGCTTCGGCCGCCGGTTGCCGCGACGCGGCGGCGGCGGTGGTGGAAAACACCACCGGGCGGTTGATCGCTCTGGTGGGTACGCTCGACTTTGCCCGCGCGGGCGACGGCGAAGTAAATGCCGCGCTTGCGGTGCGAAGTGCCGGGTCAACCTTGAAACCGTTTATTTATGCCGCCGCGCTTGACGCCGGGTTCATCACTCCGCTCTCGCCTCTTGATGACGCGCCGGTCGATTACGGCGGCTACGCCCCCGGCAATTTTGACGGCATTTACCGGGGGCGGGTTTCGGCGCAGGAGGCCTTATCCTACTCGCTCAACACCCCGGCGGTGCGATTGCTGGCGCGGCTGGGCGAAAAACGAATGACCGATACCTTGAAACGCTTTGGACTTTGCGGCAGTGTCGCCTCCTCCAACGGGCTTGCCCTTGCGCTGGGAAGCGCGGGATACCGCTTGACCGATCTTGTCTGCGCCTATTGCCGGCTCTTTTCCGGGCAGGGCGGCGGCGTCAGCCATTCGGCCTCGCTTGCCGTGGCGCAGATGCTGCGCTCGCGGCCGCTGGCCGGTACCGCGTTTCCGGCGGCATGGAAGACCGGCACCTCCAACAACGGCTGTGACGCGTGGTGTTTTGCCGGCACCCCGGAGTACACGCTCGGCGTGTGGCTGGGCAACAAGTCGGGAGAGCGCGTCCACAATCTTACCGGAGCCGGAGCGGCGGCTCCGGCGGCGGGGGAGATCGTTGAATTACTCTATTCGCGCCGCCCCTTTCCGGCGTGGCCGCCGGCGTCCGACTTTCTGGTCGAGGAGCTGCTTTGCGCGGCAAGCGGCCTTGCCCCCGGGACAAACTGCGTGAAGCGGGTCGCCGGGCCGGCTTTGCGCGGGTTGCCTCCCGCCCGGTGCCGTCAATGCGGCGTCAAGGTCGAGCCGATCAGGATCATCGAGCCGGGGCCGGGCATGTATATGGCGGGTGCGTCCGGGTTCGTGGAGCTGGCATTGGCCGCCTCCCGCCCGGTAAAATGGCTGATCGACGGTAAAATGGCCGGAGAAAAAACGAGTTACCGGTTTGCTCCCGGCCGCCATCGGGTCACCGCGATACCGGAAGCCCCGGCCGAGCCGGTGTGGATCGAATTTGGGGTGACCCCGGCCGCCGCGATAAAGTCAACGCTTGACTGACCGCCGCATTTCCATATCGGCCTGACGCTCGCGCAAGGTTTCGCGCTTGTCGCCGTGGGTTTTGCCGTGGCAGTAGGCCAGCTCCAACTTGACCAGCCCCTTGCTGAGGTAGATTCGCAACGGTATTATCGTGCCGCCCTTGGTCTTGAGGTTTTGCGCCAGCTTGAGTATCTCGTTTTTATGCAGCAAAAGACGACGCTCCTGACGCGGGTCGTGATTGAAACGGTTGCCGAACCCGTACGGCGAAATATGCATGTTGACGATCCATGCCTGGCCGTTGCGGATCTGCACAAAGGCGTCGCCAATCACCACCGCGCGGTCGCGGCAGCTTTTGACCTCGGTTCCGGCCAGATGCACACCGGCTTCGAAACGTTCCTCGACGATGTAGTCGTGGAAAGCTTTTTTGTTGACGGCAAGTGCCGGATTTTCGGGGTCTTGACGCGGCATATTATTTTTCTTCTCTCAAAAAGTTTTTGGCCTGCTCCGCGTAGGCGCGGCGTCTCGGGTGGTTGCGGTCAGACAGCGAACCATCGAGTTTGCGAAACATCTCTTCCTGTTCCGAAGTCAGCGCGACCGGGGTTTCGACGGCGACCCGTACATGCAGGTCGCCCCGCCCGCCGCCGCGCAGAGACGGCATGCCCTTGCCCTTGAGCCTGAGTATCGCGCCGCTCTGGGTTCCGGCCGGAATCCGCATGCGCGCCTTGCCGGTTATGGTCGGCACATCGACCACGCCGCCCAGCACACAGGCCGGGAAAGGCACCGGCACTTCGCACAGCAGGTCGGCGCCGCTGCGTTCAAATACCGGATTGGGTTTTACGGTTATGAAAACATAAAGGTCGCCGGGGGCTCCCCCGCGTGTACCGTTTTCGCCTTTGCCGGGGACACGCAGTTGCGAACCGGTGTCCACGCCGGGCTGAATGTGCAACTGAAACGATTTCTCGACGCGCACCCGTCCCTGGCCGCGGCAGGTATGGCAGGGCTTTTCGATGATTTCGCCGGAGCCTCCGCAAGCCGGGCAGGGCTGGCGCACGCTGAAAAATCCCTGTGAAATGGTCTGCTGGCCGGTGCCGCCGCAACGGGTGCACCGTTTTTTGCCGGACCCGGGTTCGCTGCCGGAGCCGTTGCAGGTCGGGCAGTCTTCCAGCCGGGGAATGGTGATTTTACGGTCGGCACCGTAAACCGCGTCTTCAAATTCGATGGTCAGGTCGTAACGGAGGTCGTTGCCGTCCATCGGCCCGTTGTAACCGCGGCGCGAACCGCCGCCGCCGCCGAACAGATCCTCAAAGGTTGCGCCGCCGCCGAAGAACTGGCTGAAAATATCCTGCGCATGGCGGAAATCGGCACCGCCCGCGCCGCCGCCGGCATGGGCGTTGCTGGTGTAGGCGTCGTGACCGAGCTGGTCGTACTGACGGCGTTTCCCGGGATCGCTCAATACCTCATAGGCCATTGAGACTTCCTTGAATTTCTCCTCGGCCGCCTTGTTGCCCGGGTTCTTGTCGGGATGATATTTGATCGCCAGTTTGCGATACGCTTTTTTCAGCTCGTCGGCGGAAGCGTTTTGCTCCACCCCGAGAATCTGATAATAATCCTGTGCCATAATTTAATCGGTTACGCAAAAGTCGATTTTTCTATTTAGATTGAGATATCAACCATATAAATAAAAAAACGACTGTAACCCCTCCCTTTTCGTTTTATTCGCCTCCCGGCACCATGCCGGGATATATCCATGTATTATTCAAAAATCCGGTTTCCCGAAGGCCGTCACCCCAAACTGGTTTTGCACAAACAGCTATTTTACTTGGTTGCCTCTTTTGAATCTTCTTCGACCTTGGCAGGGGCTTGCTCCGCCGGTTTTTCCGGACCGGTCGAAACCACAACCCGCGCCGGACGCAGCAGCCGGTCGCCCAGCATGTAGCCGCCGCTCCACTCGCGCACCACGCCGCCCTCCGGCACGGTGTCGGAGGCTTCTTTGGCCGCCGCGTCATGCAGCGCGTGGTCAAACATTTTTCCTGAGGTGGCGATACGCTTGACCCCGGCGTCTTCCAGCGCGGTGTCGAACTGGTGCAAAATCATATCCAGCCCCTGCCGGATCGACGCCACATCGTCCGATTTCTCCGAGGCGGTCTTGGCCATGCCGAGAAAATCATATACCGACAGAAACGGCTCAAGTGCGTTGGTCTGGCCGATCAGACGCGCTTCGGTGATGTCCTTGGCGGTGCGTTTGCGATAGTTCTGAAAATCCGCTTCGCGGTAAACCAGCTGCTGCTTAAGCTCGGCCAGCTCCGCTTTGAGTTTGGCCAGCTCCTCGGCGGCCGGATCGGCCTTTTCCACGTCAAGCTCCGGTGCTATCGGTTCAGCGGCGGCGGAAGCGTTGGCCGCCTCCTGCGCGTTTTCCCAGCCGTTGGGGTTGACTTCGGCGTCAGTCGCCTTGATGGAGGCGTCCTCGGCGGCTTTCGCGTTTTCTTTTGGGTGTTTCATATTTTAAATACTCCATGTATATATACTTATATTGAATTATCAATATACACGAAAATCCCCAAAAATCAAGTCCTTTCCCGTATCAACCGCCGCTTGCAAAAACTAATTACAGAGTGTACATTTTGCAGCTGACACACTTGATCCATTATTTTTCAGGGGAAAACATGGCGAATGACCCGATTTATCCTGCCGACGCGCTTATTTTGGCTCCGCTTTCGGGCTATACCGATTTAGCCTACCGCGCCGCCGCCGGAGAATGCGGCTGCCGCTTCGCCTTTACTGAAATGGTGGACGCCGCCGCTCTCGCCTATGCCCGCAAACGCACCGAATGTATGCTCGAACGCGGCCCCGGCGAAGATTTTCTCGGCGTTCAGCTGGTCGGTTCCGACCCGGTGCTGATCGCCCGGGCGATGGATGTCATCAACGAGTATGATTTCGATCTGGTCGATTTCAATCTCGGTTGCCCCGTGCCCAAAGTCACCCGCAAGGGAGCCGGTGCGGAGCTGGGGCGTCATCTTGATCGCGCCTTGGCCTGTTTTGCCGTGATTGCCGAAAAATCGCGCTTCCCGGTCACCGCCAAGCTGCGTATATTGTCGTTTGACGACCCGGAGCCAACTTTGGAATTGGCCGCCGGACTCGCCGCGCTGGGCGCAAAATCGCTGACCGTGCATGGCCGGGTCAAAGAGGCGTATTATTCAGGCCCGGTGGCGCACCCCGTGATCCGCGCCGTGCGCGAGGCTCTGCCCGGCATTTGCGTCGTCGCCAATGGCGGAGTGATGCGCCGTGCCAACCATGCTGCGATCGTCGAGGCGACCGGTTGCTCCCGGGTGATGCTGGCCCGGGGCGCGATGGGCAACCCGTGGCTGTTTCGGGAGATCGCCGAGGGCGACAAGTTTGTGCCGCCCTCGCTGGAGGAGTTCTCCGGTGTGGTCGAGCGGCATATTCGCGGCATGATAAAACTTTACGGCGAATCCGCCGCGCTGCCCAAGGCGCGCAAGATACTTCACGATTATTACCACGGTCGCGGGTTCCCCGGCGCGGTCAAAGCGGCCATATCGACCCTGTCAACCGAGGCGGAATTTACCGAATTTCTGGATTTTGCCCAAAAAAGCCATGCCGAAAGTTATTTTGATCAGGTGGCAAATTCGCCGGACGCGGCGCGCCGTATTCGGCGCGGGTGAGTTACTGCTTTTGCGGCGCGGGAGGCGTGTCCTGATTGCGCAGTTTGGCGATCTCGTTGAGCGCGTAGGCCAGTTGGTCGGGGCAGGAGGTCGGTTTGCCGCCGCAGGTGATCCCCTTGAGCTTTGCCACCACATCCTCCGGACGCATGCCGGTCACCAGTTTGGCGATACCGGCCAGATTTCCCGGGCAACCGCCGATGAAGTTGACCCGCTTGAGCGTGCCGTCAGTATCGTCGATTTCAATTTCAATTACCTGCGAACAAACCAGTTGACTGGTTTTGTACTGATACTGCATTCTTCGACCCTTTAACAGAATTATTCCCCACTTCGGAAATAATATAATGCGGTTTAACTCTTTTGCAACTCGGCCGGTGTCAAAGCTCGGAAATATTTTGAGGAGAAATCTCTCCATCGACCAGTTCCGACGAGCGATCGGCCAGTTTTGCTATGTCGCGGTTGTGGGTTATCATCACAATCGATTGACCGCGCTCCGCCCGCAGACGCGCAAACAATTCGAGCACTTCACGCCCGGTGCGCGAGTCAAGGTTGCCGGTCGGCTCGTCGGCCAGCAACAGATCCGGGTCGTTGACCAGTGCGCGGGCAATGGCCGCCCGCTGCTGTTCGCCGCCGGAGAGTTCCGCCGGGCGGTGGCGCAACCGCCGGTCAAGCCCCATCATTTTAAGCAGCGCGGCGGCCCGCTCCACCGCTTCACCCGCCGACTTGCCGGCCAGCCGAGCCGGCAGCGCGGCGTTGTCGAGAATGTTCAGCTCGGGCAGGAGGCAGTAGGATTGAAAGACAAACCCCACCCGTTCGCTGCGAAACTTCGCCGCCGCCCGGCGGCCGAGCGACGCCAGATTGACCCCCGCCACCCGCACCACGCCGGAGTCGGGTTTCTCCAACCCTCCCAGCAGGTTGAGCAGCGTGGTCTTGCCGCAGCCCGACGCGCCGAATAGACAGCTCCATTCGCCGCGTGCTACTTGCCAGCTTACGCCGCGCAGCACCTCGACCCTGCTTTTGCCTACCGGGTAGGAGCGAAACACTTTTTCTGTTTCGACGATGTATTTTATAGCGTTGTCACTCATAGCGCAGAGCCTTTGCCGGATCCAGCACCGCCGCCCGAAGCGCCGGCAGCAACGCCCCCGCGGTGCAGAGCAGTATGGATGGTATGACGATCCACGCCACGTCGCTGCCGACGATGTGGGCGGGGAGTTCGTCAAAATAATAAAACTCTTTGGGAAAGAGTTCGACGTGCAGCAGTGTTGAAACGGTGTTCATGATGTTCATGCGAAATGTCACCACCAGAAATCCGAGCGCCACCCCGCAAGTGCTTCCCACCGTGCCGATCAGCAGACCCTGCAAAACGAAAATCGACATCACCGCCCGGTCGGTTGCCCCCAGCGCTTTAAGTATGCCGATTTCGCGGGTCTTCTGATAGACCGAGGTTATCAGGGTGTTCGCAATGCTGAACGCCGCCACCAGCACGATGAAGATGAGCAAAAAGAACATCATGTTTTTTTCGGTGGCCAGCACACCGAGAAACTGGGCGTTGTCCTGCTGCCAGGTGGTGACTTCATAGCCGGGCAGGGCATCCTTAAGCTTTTCGATCATCGTCTTCTGGTCGAACGGGTCGGGCCCCCAGCCGAAAACCGCTCCGGCGGCTCCCCACGGTATGCCGATCAATTCGGCGGCGTCCTCCAACCCGACAAACAGCACCATGCGGTCGAAATCGTACTTGCCGACCGAATAAATACCGGCCACCCGGAATTCGGCTGGCAGATACGCGGAGGCTTCCGGGTTGAGTTTCAGACCGCCGCCGCCGTCGAACTTCACCAGCGAAGTCAGCCTTTGCGGCGAATGGATTATCACCCGGTCGCCGACGCCGACCTGCCAGCGTCTGGACATGTCGGAACTTATGACCACCTCGTCTTTTTCGAGCGAAAGCCGCCCGGCCTTGAGATAGCGGTCAAAACCAAGTTCTTTGCGTAAAGCATCGGCGGAGACTCCGAAAAGCGCGGTGCGGGTGTCAAGTCTGCGCCCGTCGGTCTGCACCAGCACCGGGGTCTGGATCACCGCCGCGCCGCGCCCGCCCGCCTGCTCCACCGCCTTGATGACCAGCTCCGGCGAATAAAGCATGCGTCCGCCGCGCCCGTGCACCTGAAAATGGGCTTGGGTCTCGATCATTTTCTGTTTCATGATGTCGGTGAATCCGGTCATAACCGCCACGACCACCATCAAGACCGCGACGCCGAGCGTAACGCCCAGCACGCTGAACACGGTTATAAGCGAAACCGCGCTGCGTTTGGGCCGGAGATAACTCCAGGCCAGAAACAATTCAGTCCTCAGTGTCATACACAGACCCTATCTTATTCCTGAAACGATAAAACACATATACCCGGCGTAAAGCGCAAGCAGCACACCGCCCTCGAAACGGCTGACCCGCCAGTCGGTGCGCATCATCGGCACCAGCAGCACGGTCAAAACAAGCATGACGGCCAGATCGATCCAAGTCACGCCGACCGCCTCGACCGGCTTTATCAGAGGAGCCAGCCCCATGATGCCGAAAATGTTGAAGATGTTTGAGCCGACCACGTTGCCGATGGCAATGTCATGCTCGTGTTTCAGCGCGGCCAGCACGCTGGTCGCCAGCTCCGGCAGACTGGTGCCGATCGCGACGATGGTCAGCCCGATCACCGCTTCGCTCATGCCGGCCAGCCGCCCCAGCGCGGAGGCCCCCAGCACCAGCGACTGCCCGCCGCCGGTCAGTGCGGCCAGCCCCAGCGCGACCAACAGCAAAGAGGCTGCCACGCCCAGCGGTTTGTCGAGAGCCTCCTTGACTTCGTCGTCGATTTTGGCGTTGCGCGAACGCAACGCGAAGAATACGTTTACTCCGATATAGCCGAGGAGCAGCATAAAGAAAATGCCGCCACACAGCCTCCCCACTCCGCCGGTGACCATGATCACCCCCGCCAGCGACAGCGACGCCGCGATCAGCACCGGTACGTCGAAACGCAGCAGATCGCGTTGTACCGCCAGCGGTGCGAGCAGAGCCGAAATCCCCAATATCAGCCCGATGTTGCAGATATTGGAGCCGATCACGTTGCCGGCGGCAATGCCGCCCATGCCGCGCAACCCCGCGCTGATGCTGACCACCAACTCCGGAGCACTGGTGGCAAACGATACAAGAGTAAGCCCGATTATGAGCGGAGGCACCCCGAGTTTGGCGGCCAATGCCGCGCCGCCGCGCACCAGCCACTCCGCCCCGAAATAGAGCAGGGCGATGCCGAGCAGGAGTTCTCCTGAAATGATAATGCCGTTCATCGCTTCAACCTACGATCGCGCCGGAGGGAATATCGCCGTCAACGGTCACCAGGCGCAGGGTTTTGCCCTTTTTGGCGGCCAGCAGCATGCCTTCGGAACGGTTCCCGCGAATCTCCGCCGGCTTCAGGTTTGACACCAGTACGATGGTTTTGCCAACCAGATCGGCCGGGGCGTACCATTCGGCAATGCCGGAGACGATATGGCGCGGCGAACCGGCCACATCAAGCTCGAGTTTCAGCAGTTTATCCGAATTTTCAGCCTTTTCCGCCGAAACTATTTTTGCGGTGACCAGCTTGACTTTGGCGAAGTCGGCGATTTCGATGAGATCGACCGGAGCGACCGTTTTTTCGACTTTCCTGGCCGGGGCGGAGGCGGACTTCTCCTCGGTCTGGATTCGCGGAAACAATCCATTGTTGTCGCGCATGGTGCGCCCGGCCAGACCGGCCGCGCCTGATTTCAACTCGGCGATCTGCGCACTTTTGGCCTCGTCGGGCGAAAATCCGAGCGACTCGCGCAGCTCGGCCATCTTTTCGGGCATCACCGGCAGCAGCAGAGTCGAGACTTGACGCAGAGCTTCGGCGGCGCAGTAAAGCACCGTGTCGAGCCGTGCCGCGCCGTCCGGCTGTTTGGCCAGCGACCACGGCGCGGTCTTCTCCAGATAACGGTTGGCGGCGCGCACCGCGTTCATCACGGCGTTGATGCCCTGATCGAGCTTCATCGAGGCAAGGCTGTTCTCCATTACCGGAGACGCGTTGTCCACCGCGGCCATCAGCTCTTTTTCGTCGTCGCCAAAAGCTCCCGGCTGCGGAATTACTCCGCCGCGATTGCGCAAGGTGAGCTTAAGCACCCGCGACAGCAGATTGCCCAAATCGTTGGCCAGATCGCTGTTGTAACGGGCGACAAAACCATCCTCCGAGAAGTTGGCGTCGTTGCCGGGCGACATCTCCGCCATCAGAAAATAGCGGAAAGCATCCACCCCGCAGCGGTCGATCATATCCATCGGGTTGACCACGTTGCCCAGCGATTTTGACATTTTGGTGTTGCCGGTAAGCCACCAGCCGTGAGCGAAGATCGTGCGCGGCATCGGCACGTTCATCGCCTTGAGCATGGTCGGCCAGTATACGCTGTGAGTGGTGAGAATGTCTTTGCCGATCAGGTGGCAGCTCGCCGGCCACCACCGGTTGAATTCGTCGTCGTTTTGCTTGTAACCGACGCCCGAAATATAGTTGATGAGCGCGTCAAACCAGACATAACAGACGTAGTCTCGGTCAAACGGCAGCTCGATGCCCCAGGCCAGCCGCGACTTGGGGCGGCTTATGCAGAGGTCGCCCAGTTCTTTTTTGAGGAACCCCAGTGTTTCGTTGGCGCGGAAAGTCGGCAAAATGAAGTCCGGGTGGGTCTTTATGTAATCGACCAGCCAGTCGCGGTACTTGCCCATGCGGAAGAAGTAATTCGACTCCCGTATCTCCTGGACGTCGCGCCCGCACTCGGGGCATTTGCCGTCGACCAGATCTTTTTCGGTGAAGAAACGCTCGTCGCCGACGCAGTACCAGCCGGTGTATTCGGCTTTGTATATCTCGTCGCGGTCAAACAATTCCTGAAGCACTTCGGAGACCACCTTGACGTGAAATTCGTCGGTGGTGCGTATGAAGCGGTCGTTGGTTATACCGAGCCGCTGCCAAAGCTCCTTGAAACGCACTACGGTTTCGTCGCAGTGGGCCTTGTTGTCCATGTGGCGCAGCGCGGCGGCTTTTTCGACCTTCTGGCCGTGCTCGTCGGTGCCGGTAAGAAAAAAGGTGCTTTGACCGAGCGAACGGTGGTAGCGGGCCAGCACGTCGGCCAGCACGGTGGTATAGGCGTGGCCGATATGGGGTTTGTCGTTCACATAGTATATTGGTGTGGTGACGTAATAGTTGTCGGTGTTCATGTCCACAGATCTCCCGAAGTTCATGCTATTGTGGCGGCACTGCCAAAACGCCTGCCCGTGTCTTTTCGCCCCCCTGCTTTTCTGCCGCCCCTTGGACTTTGCCGCAGAGGGTAAAGCCGCTTCGGGATCGTCAAAAAATCAACTTCACGGCTGGACAAAAATCCATCGACGCGACTTTTTGCGGTATCGCCTATTATAAAATCATGTTAATATATATGCGCAACCGCAGATTTTCCACGTTTCAACCGAAAAAAAACAGGTTTAACCGCATTTGGCGCGCCCCCGCCCGCAAAAGGGATGCGCCGACGATTATTTTTTCACTTGAAAAGAAGAACAACCGCGTGTATATTGGCAGGGTTATCGGGTTTTCCTGAAAATCAACAGATAGGTTTTTTTATGAAAAGAGTGCTGTTTTTCCTGTCACTGGCGTTGTCGGTATGTGTTTCGGTGATGGCTCAGGAGGCGGTGCCGGAGAAGTTGACCGACGGTTATACTCTGGTGGCGGAGTTCAATCCGCTCCGCTGGGGGC
>JAQVVK010000052.1 GCA_028698975.1 Victivallaceae bacterium | reverse complement strand
TGGAGGGATTCCACGGATTTCTGCGCTTTGTATTCGGTAAAAAAACTCGTAAGGACGGCGATCATCAGTGCGATCAAAACAGCGATGCCCTCGATGATCTCGCCCATGGAAAAGGACAGAAAGGCACGGCGGCGATGGGGCGCGGCGATGAGGGCTCTGCTCCCAAGTGGAGTAACGACGGTACGGCGGTCGTTGACCGGTTTGGCATTTCGACCGATACCGCGGTGTCGGTCGAGGCGGAAAACGGATCGGATTGGCGGTTGCGCTTCTTCCCGCATGGGCAATGCGGCATGGTCAAAATCGCGTCCGAAACGCTGGGCGGGGTCACGTCGGCGGTTGCGCTCGACCGTGACGGCAAGCCGGTGGTTGACGGTCGCGACGAGGTGCGAATCGGCAACGGTTCGCTGGATATACGCCATCGCGACAGCCGGATATGGAGTTATCGGCTGACCGTCGGCAAATAAAAAACGAAAGAAAACGCAGGTTATCATGACAGAGAACAAAAAAAGCGATGTGACATTTGTCGAGAAGACGGCATTTGGCTCGGGAAATATGAACAATCTCTTGATGAACAACATCTTGAATATTTTGCTCAACCCGATTTATAATGTTGCCCTCGGTGTAAGCCCCGCCTTGATCGGCTATGCCACCGCCATTCCGAGGTTGTGGGACGCGATCAGCGACCCGATTGTCGGATCTCTGTCTGATAACTTCCGTTCCCGCTGGGGGCGACGCAAACCGTTTATGCTGTTTGGCGCGGCGATTTCCGCGTTAAGTCTGTTTGCGGTTTGGCAAGTCGCTCCGGGCTGGAGCGAAATGTCAAAATTCTTTTATCTGATAGCGATTTCTCTGGTGTTTTATACCGGAAACACATTCTTTCTGGTGCCTTACACCGGGCTGGGGCTGGCGTTGAGCGACGATTACGAGGAACGCACCGGCATTTTTGCATACAAGGCGTTTTTTGACACGGTGGGCGGATTGCTTCTGCCGTGGTTTTATTGGTTTGTGACGCGTGATTGGTTTAGTGACACTTTGCAGGGGACGCGGTATCTAAGTGGATTTTTGGCGATATGGCTGATTGTTTTTGCTTTGATTCCCATGATGTTCTGCCGCGAACGCTATGATGCAAAGATCGCGACGCAAAAGAAAGTGCCGATCTTGCGCGGAATTTGGGAAACCATGCGCAACCGCGAATTTATGAAGCTCACACTGGCGGTGACGCTGATGTTTTTTGGATTCTATGCCGCGAACGCATTGAATTTTTATTTGAATGTGTTTTATCTTTTCCGCGGCAACGAGTCGGCGGCGGCGGTTTACGTCGGGATCAATGGTACGGTATGGAAGTTGGTTTCGTTGGTTTCGCTGCCGGTCATTGTCTGGTTGGGGCACCGGTGCGGAAAGAAAGCGACGTTTATCGGGTCTTTGGTGCTTGGCACGATCGCTTCAATAAGTAATTTTGCCTGCTGGGTGCCAAGTATGCCGTGGCTTCAAGTGGTACCGCAGATGTTGTTTGGGCCGGGGATAAGTTGTATTTTGTTGCTGGCCGAATCGATGCTGGCCGATATTTGCGACCTTGATGAATTAGGAAGTGGAGCGCGTCGGGAGGCGATGTACGGGGCGATTTACGGATGGTTTACAAAAGTTGGTCTAACATTGGCGATGGCGATTTCCGGGCTGTTGCTGGTGATGACCGGGTTTAATGTTTCGCTTGGGGTGGAACAGCCGGAATCGACGTTCCTTTGGATACGTATTCTCAATGCGGTAGTGCCGGGGATCGGTATGTTGGTTGCGCTGTTTCTGATGAGTTCGTATAGCCTTAACTCGGATAGAATGCGTGAAGTCAAGCAGAAGTTGAGCGAACGGGCCGGGGGGTGTTGACGCCGCTTACGCGGCTGCTGTGCCGAGCATTGGCTGTGGCCGTGTGAGAAGTTAGGATCAAATGTTTTGTCTATAACAAGCTTTCTGTGAGAAAGCAAGGCTGCGGCGGGCTAAAAATTTTTTGGACGCTTCGCTTAAAAATTTTTGTTTAGCATACGCCCGCCGAGGGATGTCAGAGGGCTACTCGCCCTCTGCTACTCCTCGCAAGGGCAAAGCCCTTGACCTAACGCCGCTTACGCGGCTGCTGTGCCGAGCATTGGCAGGGGGCGGGGAATTTCCCCCGGCGGCGCAAGTTAGCTTTTGCGGTTACGCAAAAGCGCACGCGCCGTTATTGCTGCCTACTTTCCTTTCACGGGGAAAGGAAAGTAGGTCAGGCAAAGAGCCATGTCGAAAGATAGCGTTCCCCACAGTCAGGCAACAGTACAACTATTCGCTTTCCCGCATATTCCGGCTGTTTCGCCAGCTCCAACGCGGCAAACAACGCCGCCCCGGAAGAAATCCCGATCAAAAGACCTTCTTTCATTGCCGCGTCACGCGTAGTACGCCCCGCGTCCTCCGCCGTTACCGTTATTACCTTGTCAACCAAATCCAACTGCAAAACTTTCGGCACAAAGCCAGCCCCGATACCTTGCAGTTTGTGCGGTCCGGGCTTGCCGCCGGAAAGCACCGCGCTCGTGTCCGGCTCGACTGCGAAAATTTTTATTTTGGCATCGTGCGACTTTAATGCTTCTCCCACCCCGGTAATGGTGCCGCCTGTACCGACACCCGCCACAAATGCCGCCAGCTCGCCATCGGTGTCGCGCCAGATTTCCTCACCGGTGGTCATACGGTGAACCTCCGGATTGGCCGGGTTGTTGAATTGTTGAGTAATGATCGAGCCGGGATTGGCCGCTTTGAGCTCTTCCGCCTTTTCAATCGCTCCTTTCATACCGGCCGCCCCGTCGGTCAACACCAACTCGGCTCCGTATGCTTTGAGCAGTTTGCGTCGTTCAATGCTCATGGTTTCCGGCATCGTGAGGATCAGACGATACCCCTTGACCGCCGCCGCCAGTGCCAGACCTACCCCCGTGTTGCCGCTGGTAGGCTCGATTATCAACCCGCCCGGCTTCAGCATACCGTTTTTTTCGGCGGCCTCGATCATCGCGACGCCGACCCGGTCTTTGGCCGAACCGCCCGGATTGAAATATTCCACCTTGGCTACCACCTCCGCATTGCCGGTGTTGAGCTTATTGATGCGAATCAATGGCGTATTGCCGATGGTTTCCAAAATGTTTTCTGCTATTTTTTCCATAATCAAGTTTTCTTCAATACCCGAAGATGTTGCGGGTTTCCTGTTTTGAAATATCAAAGGTGTCTTCCCAAACCGCCAATCCAGTAGCCAGATCGGTCATCTCTACATGAAAGTAAAACGCATTTTCCTTGTTGCGCCCCGAACTTACACTTTCGTTGATGATTTCACCCGAAAGACTCATGTCCGGCGCGATCACCGTGCCGCGTTTCTGCACGGTGGACTGATTGAACATATCGTCGTTTTCAAGTTCGCGCACCTGACGCGTGGCATTGTCCTCAGGCCCTTTGCCGCCCACCGCGGTAGTGGTGACCGCCTTGCCCGATCGAAGCAGCGACTGGCGTATTTTATTGGTCAATATCGATGTGTTCGCCCGACTCGAAGTCGAGTTTTTGACCGGGTTGATCATCACAATCGTCTTGCGGCCGTCGGCGCGCACCAACACCCCCGACGACAGCAGCGAATTTATCGCCTTGGTTGAAACATCCTGCCAATCCTGTGTGTTTACGTCGCCCACCGTGACCAGCCCCTGCGAAGCGGGTTCGATGCGGTGCGCCGCCGTGCCGCAACCGGCCAGCGTGATCGCGGCAACCAGTGAAAATGCCGAATTTTTGAATATTTGTTTATTGTTCATTTCTATTCTATTCCTGCTTGAAGGTTTTATTGTTCGACGGTGGCTTCTTTGACGCTCAACGAGAAATCGCGGCACTTGTCGTTGGGGGCGACGCCCTGAAGATATTTGGTTTCGCCGGGAATGAATATTTCGGTCTGCCATGCGCCGGTCGCGCTGTTGATGCGCATGCCGTTGGCGTCAAACCACTCAAACTTGTATGCGACGTGATATGGGTTCTCGTCGGTAATCCAACTCCACAACTCCGACCAGAAACCGTAACGCTCACTGCGAAGTGTGGCCTGCACCATCATCATGCCGCCCGGAGTTTGCGCCCGGTTCATCGCCAAAAGCGTAAGCCGGTCGCGGCAGAAACTATCGCTGATGAATCGTCTGGTGTCCAGCGACTGCGGCGCCATCTGCCGGTCGGTGTTGTCCATGGTGTTGACCGTGTCCTGACAACCGCCCCCCAGCCATGCGGCGGCGGCCAGCGTAATCAATGCTAACCAGTTACTTTTTTGCATATTCGACCCTTTCGATTGAGTTATATGACCGAACGTGTTGCCTGTTTTGCGAAATCCACCGTGGTCTCCCAAACCGCCACGCCGGTGGCAAGATCGGTCAAGGCCAGATAAAATTGATAATATCCCTCCTCGGTGCGCCCCGAGCGCGTGGTCTGCTGCACGATCATGCCCGACAAACTGAAGTTGGGCGCAGTCACGGTGCCGCGCTTCGGCACGGTTCCAGACGCGAAAATATCGTCGATGTCTTTGGCTCTTATGCGTCTTACCGCAAGATCAATGTTGCCGCCGTAACCAACTGCGGAAGTCACCCGCGCCTGTCCGGACGCCCCGATCGCACTTCGCATTTTATTGGTTAGAATGGCACTTTCCAGATGCAGCAGCGTGTAGTTGCGCACCCGGCTCACCATCACAACCGCTTGACGGCCGTCTTTACGCTTCAATGCTCCCGAAGATAGAAGTTCGCCAATCGCTTTGTTTGCCACCAGATTCCAGTCGGCGGCGTCGACCCCGGTCACGGTGACCAGCGCGTCGGGTCCGCCCGGCTCAATGCGATGCGCCGTTACGCCGCAGCCGCCGACAACGGCGCAGAGTACGGCGGCAAGAGACGACCTGATCCAAAAAGTAATGTTCATTCCATACTCTCCCAGCGTTGAACAAAATATTTACCGCCGATTTCGCGGATATAGACAATCGCCCGGTTGACGTCTTCTCCAAAGGAAAAACTGTATTGCCCGGACTTGCGTCCATTGCGATCAAACAAGGTTACGGCCAGTTTGCGCGGTTTGTCGGCGGTCAACGGCACATGCGCTATGCTGTAATGACGCGGCACCGTAACCCACCTCCGCCAATCGGTGTGGTTGACGCTGGCCCGACTGGTCGCCGCCACCTGAAGTTCAGCGGCGGCGATAGCCAGACTTTTCCCCTCATAATTTTTTGAGCGGCGCAGCTCGGCGAGCCTTTTTTTTGCCGCCTCGTGCGCTTTGGTGACCGATTCGGTTACGGAGCGGGCATTGGCGGTCATGCGGGGAAACATCCACTGCCAGTATTCTTCGCGCATTATATCGGAGATGTCGGCCAAAAATACGCCGTCGAACACTCCGTCGGCGGTGGCGACCTTAAATCCGCCGCCGGTAAAGGGCGACCAGTCCGGCAGACTGAAACTCCAATCGGTCGGCACGTCATTGTCAAAACGGTAGGTGGTGCTGTGTTTTTTCCACCCGTCGGGTTTTCCCTCGCCGAGGATCACATAGACCACCTGATCGCCGGGAGAATGCGGCCATGGATTGACGTTTTTCAAGTCGGGCGGGATTTTTTCCCCGAGCATTTGATACAATGTTGCCCGGTCGCGCTGATACAGCGGGTTGGACGGGTCTATTTTGCCCAGATATTCGAGGTCGATCAAGCCCTCGTCCCAAGTGTTGTCAAAGTAATAACCCACCGCCGAAAGATAAAATGCCAATGGATTGAACAATATGCTCAACTCCGGGCGGCGGCGTTTACTGAACTCGGCAAACTCATTTACCACCCCGGACGCTGAAAAAATGCGTTCGAGATTCTGATTTTCGCGCATGGTCTTCATGCGCCGGGTCGGGCCGGGTTTCCCGGCGTTATCGGCGTCGTAGTCGCGCAGCTCGGTGTCATAGCTTGTAAGATAGCGAAACTGGCTGGCTCTCATGCGGCGGATCTCGACCAGAAAATCTTCGACCAAGCCCTGCGAAAAATAGTCCAGCCCTTTCAGGAGATGCAGCAGCAGCCGGTCGGAACGCATGCCGTCATAATTGGCGTTGCCGGGAAAATGCAATGCGAAACAATCGAAATCCAGATCGTAAAGAATGGCTTCGGCGCGGTCGAGTGCTTCGCGTGACTCCTCGATTCTCCCCGCGTCAAGGTTGGCGTTGCCGGCCTCCAAATGCCAGAGCAGAGCCTGCGCGTCGGATTCGTCGGCCTCGTCTTCGCTTATTTGGGTCGCAAACTCCGCCGCCTGCTTGACTTTGCCCGAATAATAGAGCTTGGCCAATTCCTCTTGCGAGTCCGCCCCGTAGGGGGCGCGACAACCCGCAAGTGCGGCCAACATCAATGTTGCTATGCTCCAAATAATACGCGATTTTGAGGCCGGACGCATTATTTGTTTACTCCGCCATCGGATAGGCTGGCGCGGGTGTCGGGGCCGCCGGTTCAATGCCATAGGGTTGATCGGCGGGGGAGGGCGCATCGGGCCGGCAGATCGCACCGGTCTTTATCATATCGCCGCCGTCCACAATGGCCGCCACGCTCATATCGGGCAGGGTGCTCACCACCTTGACGACACCGGCTTTGGTTTCGGCCGTGCCGATGACGCGGCCGGTCTTGGGGTGGACGACCGGTTTGCCGGGATTGAATACGGTGAATGTCTGACCCGCGAAAACCCCGGCTCCCGCGCCGCGTGAGAGATAAACGCTGCCGTTTTCCACCGCCGCCACCGCCACCGGGTCGAGCCGGTTCAACAGATAATTGCCCGCCGTGACGGCGGCTTTTGACATGAAAGCGTTTTCGTAATCGGCGGCGACCCAGTTGCGCCGCGACTCCGCCGGTATATCGGTGGAGCGCATCTCCGTGTCAACGGCGTCGTCGGCAATGACCGTGCCGGTTTTCACCTCGATCACCTTGATCCTAACCTGCATCGCCAGCCGGCTGGAGCCGGTGGAGACTCCGGCCATGGCCGTGCCGGAAGAGATCGGGCGGTTCTCAAAACGCGTTACGCCTGGGATCACCAGATAATCGGCTATTTTCAACTGTGCGAGTTTCGCGGACTGCCCGGCGTCGGCCAGATCGGTCATGCTCAACTCGGTTTCGGCGGCGATCCGGCCCAAATCCTCACGCGACAACAATTCAAAGCTGCCCGATTTAAGCAGGAAACTTGACAATTTTGCTTGAAATTCCGCCGCGGCTCCCATTGAAACGCCCGGCACCGGCACGGGCGGCAACACCGCAACCGACTTTACCTGCGGAACCTTGCTTTCTGGCAGAAGCCCCATTTTGTCCAAAGCCACGTCAAGTTTGCCGTAAAGCGATTTCAGGTCGTTTGCTGCGACTGCGGCGCGTTCGCCCGGCTTGACTTGGCCGGTGGCGCAATCGACCACCATCATGGTGAGCGAGAGTTTGCCGCCCAGCTTCGCCACCGAATAGACCAGTAGATTATCGACTTTCTTTTGCGCCAGTTGCGCCTTGCCGTCGTCGGTCAAACCGGAATCGGAAAATGCGTATTCTTTGAGCAGATCGCCCAGGGCCGAACGCGAATATATCTCATATTTTCCGGTGATCCGGGTTTCAAGATAGTCTGAAATCCCGCTTATCTCCTCCGGTGCCAAACCGCCTTTGGCCTTGGGCTCGGCCACCGCAATGCGTTCGAGCGCGGCTGCTTGAAACACGCAGAATACCGCCAGCAGAAAAACAATCGTTTTTTTCATTTTGACACCTCCGCCGCAACTTTCTGCGGCATGATTGGTTGCAGTTGCGGGGTGAAGTTTTCGCCTCCGGTTATGTCGGCGGTGAGCTTTTTGGTCCCGTATCCGTCGGCACTCAATTCGATGACATGCCGGCCGGGGCGAAGTTCGCACTCCAGCGGAGCGTGACCCTTAAACACCCCGTCGATCCGCACCTCCGCCGCCACGCCGGCCGGAAGCCGGGGCGACAAAGTTATTTTCGGCATGGGCGTTGCCGCCGGAGCATCCGTCACGATGGCGGTCGCGCCGCTTGAGTCGGCGGCCAGACGCGGAGTGAACAATTTGTCGATGGCGGCGGCGGCCTGAACCGATGCGTCATTGAGCAGCACTTTGAAGCGGTCGGAATCGATGGTTTCAAGGTTTTCGGTGTTCAACACCGTATCGACGCCGGTACAAACCTGCGACCATATCACCTTTTGCGAACTTAGTTCCACCAATTTGAAGATCACATCGAGCGAAAAAACCACGTTGCTGGTCTTTACCCCGTAACCGGTGAAGCGTTTTTCGGCGGTTCGCAGATCGGCCACCGTACCGTAAAGAAGATGAGTGGCTCCGGTCGCCTTGCCGAAATCTTCGGTTTCGAGTTTTTGACCGGCTTGCAGTTTTGCCATTTGAGCAAACGCCCGGTCGATCTCGGATTGATCGACCACTTCGACCGAGTTGTATTTGCCGAGCGCGGCGGCCAGATACTGCGCCCCGATCACGACCGAACGCTCGCCGCTTTTAAGAATACGGTCGGCCAGCTCGGTCTGGCGCGCCAGATTGCGCTCGTTTTCGAGGTCAAGACGCGCCTGATCGTGCCGGCGGCGATCGGCTTCGCTGGTCGCGTCGATCATTTTGACCAGCCCCAGCATGCGGTCGTCAATGGTTTGACGGTCGGCCTCGCTCAGGGAGTCCTGCGGCGATTGGTGGTCGGTACGGTCGGTGAAACGGTAAAATTTCTGACCCTGTATGTCGATGGTGGTGAAATCCGAGATCGCTATCTTGGGTTTTGACGGTTCGGCCGCGCCGAGCAGCACTCCGCCCAGCAGGGCGACCGCGAGCGGGAGAAATCCGGTTGTTTTCATGGCTATTCCTTTATCTTTACAATGGTTTCGCGGGAATAAAGTTCTGTGCGGTCAACTGCGATGCGCCAGCGTTGACGGTCAAGATAAAGCCGACCGGAAACCTGTCGGCCGCTGGCCAGCATCACGGCGACGGCAAAACTGCCGTCAGGAAAATTGCCGCAAATCGTTACGCCGCCGGGTTTTTCGTCGGCAAGCCCGGCATCGCGCAGCGCGGAACGCGCCAGTTTTTTGAGCTGGTCGGGGGAGGGGGCTCGACGCGGCTCGACCGGCGGCAAGGCGGATTGAGGAGCATCGGATTTCTCGACCGCAGCGGTGGCGCGGCCGAGCCAAAACGCGCCTCCGGCCGCCAGTATCACGATCAACCCCGCGGCTGCGACGCGGCGTAATGAAGCATTTTTTTCGCAGAAAAAATTCATTTCCGTGATCTTCCGCATTGTTTTACTGTCAATATAATATCACACGTCATGGTTTTATGCAATCGACGGCCGGTGATTTTTGTTTTTTTGTCAATGGCCGATGGTGTGCGGCGGCAACGGAAGTTTTCTCCATGCGATATGGCGGACTTCCTTGCCCTCGGCAAGCCAGCGTCGTTCAAAATCGGTCTTGATGTCAGCCACATCGGCAATCGCCTCCCGGGCCGGGGCAAAAAGCAGCGAATTTTCGATCAACTCGCGCACCGCGTCGAAATAGGGCGCGTCGTCACTCGAAAAATGCAGTATGCCGTCATCTTTGAGCACCCGGTGGAGCGGCGACGCGAAATCGCTCGCCACCAGCCGGTGCGCACGGTGACGGTCTTTGGGCCACGGGTCGGGGCAGAGCAGATGTATGCGGTCGATCGACCTGTCGGGCAGCATTATGCCGAGAAGAAATCTTGATTCACAGCGTACCGCCGTAAGGTTGCCCGCCGGCAGGCGACGCGACTTGCGCACCACTTTGCGCAACCTTCCCAGCATCACGTCCGAGGCCAGCACCCGGATGGAGGGATAGCGGCCGGCCAGTTCAAAGGCAAACGCTCCGGTGCCGCAACCGAGGTCGAGTTCGACCCGGGGCGCGGCCAGAAGCTCCGCCGGAAAAAGCCGATATACTCCGGTAAAGATTTGAATATCTTCGTCTTCCGGGTGGTTGGACATGGGCATAATCAAAGCTCATCCCGGTTTTTTGCCCAGTCGATCAGTTCTTTTTTGAGCTGGTCGGCCTCCGCACCGGTCAAGTCGGTGGCGAATTTCTCAAAGTAGGCGGAGAAGGCCTCCTTGAAAATCGAAAGATTCAACATGCGTTCGGCAAAAATCTCGTCGTCGTTGCTCATCTCCTCGCCCTCCGGCAGTTTGAATGAGCCAAACGAAAACTGATCGGCGTCAAAAGTACCGCTCCAGATCTGATTGGCGCGGGTAAACGACAACTTGGCCTTTTTCAGCTTTTTCCCGGCGGCGAGCGCGGCCTTGGCCTCCGCGCTGCGCGGCGTGGCTTCGCCCTTTTTGACCGAAACTTCGCCCGATCCTCTGGCGTCGTCTTCGGAGGCAAAGACAAACGGCCCCTCGACCATCACTTCGAATTCGCCGTATTGGCCGACGTTCAAAGGCGTACACTTTTCATTGGTGTACCACAGCCAGGTAAGGAAATCCCGGCCCACCGCCGGTTCGCCGATGGGTTCGCCATTGAAACTGAGCGACGGGAAGCTCGCTTCGGTCGTGTTGAATTTCTTTTCCAGAAGCAGTTCGGGGGTGAGCTGGATCGGCTCGACCTTGACCGTCTGGAAAAACTGGTCGATAAACATTTCCAGCTGGGTACGGCTCGACGCACCCACATAAAGCAGTTTCTCGTTGGTGTCAAGCACCATCGGTATGCCGGAGAGCGACGGCGGCATCTGCTGAAGATACTTGTCGGTCATCTCCTCGCGGATCAGCTTCTTTTGCTTCGATGAAACGTAGGATAGATTGTTGGCTTTCATGTAGGCGCGCTCCTCGCGCTTGCAGAGCGCGTTAAGCAGCGACGCCGGCACCTTGCGCGACGCCTGACGCAACATCAGATAGCAGCAGCCGCCCAGCATGGCGGATTCGCCGTCGATTACGGTGTCAAGCAGATGACGCCCGGTGACCCAGCCGATCTGCGGCTCGGCGGTCACCGAGTCGAGGGTGCCGGCTTTGCGGGCGGCGAAGAGTTCGAGCATATTCTCCGGCAATTCCTTGCCGAGGTCAAACATGGCGAGTGTAAAAGTTCCGCGATCGAACGGCATGGCAAATCCTTCCTGCAAAATTTAGCTTTTTATATTGGATAAACTAATACATCAAACAAACAAATCCGGGTTTATACAGTCGATCAGCCCGTCTTTTACTAAATGTAACACAAAAAAAACGCATATTCAAGGAAAAATTTTGCAATTTGCTATTGATAGATGGAAAACTTGTGATATATTAATATCGATATAAAAATATTGATGTTTATTTATCGATATTAATATATCTTATGAAAAGCCTTTTCCTTCTGGAAAAACGCTTATATTGAAAAATGACTATATGCCGATATATGGAACTTAACATGCAACCTGTCAAGGAGGAGAATCGCATGAAAGACAAAAACGTTGTTCCGGAAGTCAAAAAGCCCGTCGTCGCGCCGAACCTTGTCGAGCAGGAGGCGCGCGACCGCGCCGAACTCGATGAAGTGATCGCCAAGGTCAAGGCCGCCCAGCAGATCTACGCCGAATACACCGAGGAACAGGTTGACGCGATTTTCCGCGCCGCCGCGCTCGCCGCCAACAACGCCCGAATCCCTCTGGCGCAGATGGCGGTTGCCGAAACCGGCATGGGCGTCGTCGAAGACAAGGTTATAAAGAACCACTTTGCCTCCGAATACATCTACAACAAATACCGTCATTACCGCACCTGCGGCATTATCGAGGAAGACGAAGCGTTTGGTATCATCAAAGTCGCCGAACCCCTGGGCGTGATCGCCGGTATCGTGCCGACCACCAACCCCACGTCAACCGCCATATTCAAATCGCTGCT
>JAQVVK010000219.1 GCA_028698975.1 Victivallaceae bacterium | reverse complement strand
CCGGCAATGTCGCGCGCCAAAGATGTGTAACCGTAGATTTGCAACCCGCGGAGCACCATATAAAGCGTTGGGCACCAGACCGGGCCACGCCAATAACCGCTCTCGGGCCGGTAATCCGGATCACAGGCGGCCAGACTCGGGATCCCGCAAGGCCGACCGAAACGCTTGGGATCGATCAGCGCGTCAACCAGCAACTCCGCCCGTTCGGGCGGCGCCACTTCGGCAATCAGCGCCCAAAATGCGCCGATATGCTGCCGGGAGAGCACCCGGTCCCCCAGCCGGTCAAAATAAAACCCGAGCCGCCGGTCATAAAGTTGGTCATTGATCAGGGCGGCCAATCCGGCATGTTCGCGGCGAAACTCCTCCGCGTCGGCAGTCAACCCCAAAATCTCGGCAATCCGGGCCAGATTGAGCGCGTCAAATGCCATTTGGCAGGAGGTGTCGCACCAAACAAGCTGACGATTCCAATCAAAATGAAACCGCCCGTCGGCGCACATCCACTCATAACAGCGGTCGCCCTCTTTGCCGGGGGTGAGGATGCAACCGCGATCCAGCGGAATTCCGCCCCGCGATGATATTTCCGACTCATGATCCCAGCGCGGGATATCGTCCATGCCGCACCCGAAGCAATCGCTGAAATACAAACCGTCGGCGCGCCGGAACATGGTTTGATTAAAGCGGTGGCTGCGTTTTAAGTTGGGATAAACCGCGGCCAACCGCCCGGTCTTGCCCACCCCCTGCAAATGCAGCTCAAGCTCCACCCAACCGAGGATGGGCACGCCAAACGACACCGGGTGATCTTTGCGCCATTTGCTGCGGCCGGACGGTGTAATCTGGCGGCTGATAAAACCGTCCTCCTCCTGACAAAGATAAAAATTGTCCAGCGACGCCAGCACCGGGAAACGCTCCGGGTGATATTTGGCCCACAGCGCCGAAAACGCCGTGTCCCAGAGAAAAATATCTTTAAAATCCCCCCCGGTCCCCAACCGGGGAGAATGCAGCTTGGACGGCTCAATGTCCACCGCCAGTTTGCGTTCGGCAATAGCCAGTGCAGCCTGATAAAAATCATTCATCGCCGGTCACCAGTTGCAGTACATATAAACATCGTCGCCGTTGCGCTCGGGATCGTAATCGGGAGAGTACAGCCGGATCATCGGGTTGCCGGCATCCGCCGGCCGCAGCGTCGGGACATTTAAAATCCCGCCGTTTCGCCAATTGTCCACGACGCGGACAGCCAGGACGTTTTCGCCGCCGTAAGTAATCTGATCGGAAGCGATGCGGTAAATCCGCCGGACACTCCAATAATTTTTGGGATTGGTCTGCCGGTCGGTCCGTCCGATTTCATGACCGTTGAAATAAGTGATATCCATGTCGTCGATCACGCCCAAATCCAACACCAGTTCGCGGCCGCGCCATGCCTCGGGGACCGTGATTTTGGTCCGGTACCAGAGAATCCCGTTGGCGTCAAAATAATTGCCGTTGGCCTGCATGATCCCGCCAACCTTGATGTCACGCCAGTTGCGGTCATGAAATGCATTGGTCTGCCAGTGTTTTTGCAGCCCCTCGTTGGGACGGTCCGGCATCTCCGTCGCCGGTTGCTGCAAGTGCGGAACTTTGTACTCAAACTCGGCCAACCAGCCGGTGTTGAGGATCAAGGTATCCGGCACCCTCTGCCACGCTTTCACCGTCAGAAACTCCGTATCCGGAATAAATACCGCACCCAAATTGGTCAAAACCTGCGACAGTATCCTCATCACATGCCATGACGGCACTTTTAAATAAGGGTATTTAACCGTGTCGAGCATCCCCGGCAGCAATTGCAGATAAACCATTTTGCCGCCGCCCGGCGAATACTCGGCAATGAGTCCGTTGGCCGCGACCGCGGCCTGCGGCGACTCGGCCTTTAACAATAATCCCCGATAATCGGTTTTAAGAAACAAGTCCGAAAGCGAGACACCGCGCAATACGGGCCAGGGCGGAACTTCGGTATTTTTGCCGGCCACGCCCTCGACCACAGCGACCCCGGGCAGTTCTCCGGCGGTTTTGCGGGGCAGCACCAGCGCCGCCCCGCCCCGCTGCACCCATTGCAGCAGCTCCGGCTGATTGGCGTCATATTGAGAGCCGACCAACAACAGCGATCCGGCCGGGTCGGCGGGCAAATCCACGGTGTCGGCAAACGCCAGTTGCATCCGGGTCAACAATTGCCGCTCCGCCGGATTGCCGGCCAAAAGCCATGTCCGCCGCTCGGCAATGACCGGCTGCGCCGCCAGATCCCGCAGCAAGGCGTTAAACAACCATGCTGCCGCCGGCTCTGCCTCGCTGCGATCGGCAAAATCAAAAGTGCTCAACCGCAAAAGTCCGCGACCGAGCCGCAGATCCATGGCCGGCGAATAAGCCAATGCATACTCGTTTTCAAACAGCGGCGTCCAACCGGAAGCATGAGGTTTCTCCAGCGGCATCGAGCAGACGCTGCCGTAATTACCCCAGTGAAACCCATAGGAATGGGCATTGGTCCGGTAACGCTCCTCGGAGACGCCCCAAGTTTCCGGCACATAGGCGCCGGATCCGCGCCAATCCCGCAACTCCCCGGCGATCACCGCCGCCAGCGGCGACGAGGGAGCAATGCCCGGCACCGGAAAAACCCGGCGCGACACATAGGGCGCCATGCGAAACCCGAACCGCTTTTGATATAATTCGGCACGGTCGCTCATCACCAATACTTTGGCGCCATTTTTAATCAAACGGTCGAGCGCCTTAAAGTCGAAATCCGACCGGCTCAAGGTATTTTCTCCGATCACCAGCGGCAAATCCTCCGTTTCCGGCAGTTGATTCAGGGGCTTGATTTCAACCCCGGCGCGCCGTAAAAAAGCAATGCTCTGACCGCTCGGATCGAATACCGCCGCCCGGACCGGCACCACCGGCGGTGACACTGCAAACTCAAAC
>JAQVVK010000218.1 GCA_028698975.1 Victivallaceae bacterium | reverse complement strand
GCTCCATGAGAAGCGCAACGGGTTCTAATATATCACGGATCAATCTCTTTTCAAGTCAAGTTTCAAAAGTTTTTCACTTTTTTATGCTCGGATGTTTCGATCAATCAGTTCAATCAACCCGCGCCCCGGATGACGCGCAACGGAGACTTAAAATACACCTCTTTTGACTTTTTGCAAGCTCAAATATGAAAATATTACACTTTTTTGAGCTTTTCCGGAGCTCAAGCCCCCTTTTCGGCCGCCGGCACAGATCAAACCTCGACAAAATCGGCAAAAAAGCATCGATTCAACTTGAAATGACGATTATCGGTTCTATATTCAACCAGTATAACCTATATATAATAGAGAGCCGGTCATGGCGGAAGTCATTCTCGAAAACGTCAACAAGGTCTACGACGGCGGAGTCGCCGCCGTCCGCAACCTGAACATGGTCATCAAAGATCATGAGTTCAGAGTGCTGGTCGGCCCCTCCGGCTGCGGCAAATCCACCACCCTGCGTATGATCGCCGGGCTGGAGGAGTGCACGTCTGGCGTCATTCGCATCGGCGGACGCGTCGTCAACGACGTGCCGCCCAAAGACCGCGACATTGCCATGGTCTTTCAGAACTACGCACTGTATCCGCATATGACCGTTTACGAAAACATGGCATTCGGCCTGAAACTGCGCGGATTTGCCAAGAACGACATCGACCGCCGGGTGCGCGACGCCGCCGAAGTCCTCAACATCGCCGACGTGCTCGACCGCCTGCCCAAACAGTTATCGGGCGGCCAGAAACAGCGGGTGGCCGTCGGCCGCGCCATTGTACGCAAACCCGCCGCCTTCCTGTTTGACGAGCCGCTATCCAATCTCGACGCCAAAATGCGCGTGCAAATGCGCACCGAGATCGCCCGACTGCACCAGCACCTCGAAACCACCATGATCTATGTCACCCACGACCAGAGCGAAGCGATGACCATGGGCGACCGCATTTCGGTCATGGACTCCGGCGTCGTGCAGCAAACCGCCGAACCGCTCGATCTTTACGACCGCCCCTGCAATAAATTTGTGGCCGGATTCATCGGGACGCCGCCCATGAACTTCTTTGCCGGATGCATCACTTCCGGAGACGGCAAGGCGCGTTTTGTCGGCGGCGGGTTCGATTTCCTGCTCCCGGCGGCGTGGTGCGCCCGGGTCGAACCCGGACAGAAAGTCTTTTTCGGTGTCCGCCCGGAGGATTTCGGCAATCAGGAGGCGGAGAGCGACCCCGCCGCACCGCGCATCACCGCCACCGTGGAAGTGATCGAGCCGATGGGTTCCGAAATGCTGGCATATCTCTCGGCGGACAACCATTCCTTTATCGCCAGACTTGATCCGCACCGCAGGATTCAGGTTGGCGAGGAGCTGTCGATGCCTGCCTTGCTTGACAACGCGCATTTCTTTGACGGCGAAAGCGAAAACACACTGATTTGATCTAAATATACCAAAACACGACGGCGGCGCAATCAAGCGACGCCGCCAAACAACACATATTTATTATGAAAAAGCGTAAAGAACTGCTGCATCTTGAGTATCGCAACAATCGGGCTCTCAAAACCTATTGGCAATTCTACGCCGGCTATAAGCTGCGCTTCTTCTGGGTTTGGGTGATGTTCTTCATCAAAGCCCTGCCCCAGTATGTGCTGCCGATCATCATCGCCGAAGTCATCAACATGATTTCCGAGCAGGGGCCGGCCGACGCATCATTCTACCGGCATCTCGGCGAAATCATCGCCATCGGCTTTGTCACCATCGTGCAAAACATACCCACCCACATGTACTATGTGCACCTTATGAGCATACCGTGCCGCGACGTCGAGAAAAAACTCCGCTCGGCAATCTGCACCCGGCTCCAGCAGCTCTCCATACCTTATCACACCGCCACCAAGCTGGGTGAACTTCAGAACAAAGTTACCCGCGATGTCGAAAACATCGAAAACATGACCCGAATGCTGCTCGACAGCATGCCGTCCATCTTCTTCTCGGTGGCGGTGGCGATTTCGGTCACGCTTATCAAGGCCCCGATGTTCGTGCTCTTTTACCTCGCCGCCGTGCCGATCGCCGTCACCATCTTCATCGTCATCCGCGACCGCATGGCCGAACGCAACCGCGAATTCCGGCGCAGCGTCGAGGAAATGTCAGGCCGCGTCACCGAAATGCTGCGCCTGATACCGATCACCCGCGCCCATCACGTCGAAGACATCGAGATCAACCGGGTCAACGACCGGCTGGAAAAGATCCGCACCGCCGGACTTCAGGTCGATTACATCAACTCCATCTTCGGGTCGGTCAACTGGGTGGCTCTCATGCTGTTCAACCTGATAACACTCGCGTTGATCGCCACGCTCTACCGCAAAGGAGTGCTGCAAATCGGCATCGGCGACGTCGGATTGCTCACCGGATATTTTTCGACCATCACCGGCAACGTGATCGGCGCGATGAGCTGCCTGCCCAACATCACCAAGGGCATGGAGTCGGTACGCTCCATCGGCGAAGTGCTGGAGTGCCCCGATCTCGAATTCAATGCCGGAAAGCCGACCATCGATCATGTGGACGGCAACTTCCGGTTTGAGCACGTCGCGTACACTTATCCCGGAAGCGGCGCCCACGCCATAAGCGACATCAATCTGGATGTGCGCGAGGGCGAGACCATCGCCTTTGTCGGCCCGTCCGGAGCCGGCAAATCGACCATTGCCCACCTGCTTATCGGCTTCATCCGCCCCAGCGAGGGCCGGATACTGCTTGACGGCTGCGACATGAACAGCATCGACCTGCGCAGTTACCGCAACTTTATTTCGGTGGTGACCCAGGAAACGCTGCTCTTTGACGGCACCATTCGCGAAAATATCTGCTACGGCATTTCGCGCAACGACTTCGACGTGATGGACGCGGTGCGAAACGCCGACCTGATCCCGCTGGTTGAATCGCTTCCCGAAGGC
>JAQVVK010000217.1 GCA_028698975.1 Victivallaceae bacterium | reverse complement strand
GAGCGATATTGCAGCGGCGTTGGCGCGATACGGCAAGCTTGATGTGCTCTCCTGCGCCTACCGCTACGGCCGCCTTGACGAAAAAGGCGAATGGGTGGCGCAGGGAGAAAAGAACAATCTCACCGAAGCTGGCGGTGTGATTTCGGGTGCGGCAATGCTGGTTGGCCTTTACCGCTCCGGGCGAAATTTGGTGTGCAACAGTTATTCGGCGGTCTGCCGACGTGAATTTCTTTTGGAGCATCGGTTGCGCCAGGACGAGAACCTCCGGCTGTTTGAAGACAACGAGTGGCTGCCGCGTGTGTTGTTTGCGGCGGAGCGGGTGGGGGCGTTGGATAAGCCGTGCTATCGGTATATCCGTCGCCGCAATTCGCTCTCCACCACCTTGAACGGATCGGCGTTGTTGAGCGTGGCGGAGTCGTCGCGTAAGCTGGCCGAATTTTTCGATGACAACTATGAAAATATGGGGCGTGACGTGCGTCGGTTTTGGAGCAATCACACCTTGAACGGTTTTCTCTGGTATTACTTCAATCTGCGTTATCGCAGTCGCTTCACATGGAGCGAACGCCGGGCGGCGCGGCGCGCCTGCCGGCTCTTTACCGGCCGCATCGGCTGGCGTCTCTTTTGCAGCGCAACGCCGAAAAAGCGTTTGGCGTGGCCGCTTTTCGCGCTCTAACCCACACAAAAAAATTACTCCCGCACCGTGCCGGTTGACGACACCCGTGCGGGAGTGTTTCCGGCGGCCGGATTTCTTCAACCGCCGGAATTACCGGGGCGACTTTCCGTCGCGCCCGGAGAGATTACTTGTCGGAGAGCGCGACCACGCCCGGAAGGGCTTTGCCTTCGAGATATTCGAGGGACGCGCCGCCGCCGGTGGAGATGTGGCTCATCTTGTCGGCCAGACCCGACTTGTTCACCGCGGAAACACTGTCGCCGCCGCCAATGATCGATATGCCGCCGTTGGCCTTGACCTCGGCCACCGCCGCGCAGACGCCGAAAGTACCCTTGGCGAAAGCGGGCATTTCGAAGCAGCCCATCGGGCCGTTCCACACCACCGTCTTGGCTCCCTTGATCGCCGCGCTGTAAAGCTCGATGGTCTTGGGGCCGATGTCGAGGCCCATCCAGCCATCCGGGATGTCGTCTGACACCACCTGGGTGTTGGCGTCGGCCGCAAAGTTGTCGGCGGCGATGTTGTCAACCGGCAGCAGAAACTTCACGCCCTTGGCCTTGGCCTGAGAAATCATTTCCTTGGCATATTCGAGCTGGTCGAGTTCGCACAGCGACTTGCCGACGTTGTGACCCTCGGCCTTGAGGAAGGTGTAGGCCATGCCGCCGCCGATGATAAGCACATCGACCTTGCTGAGCAGGTTCTTGACCACGGCGAGCTTGTCGGAGACCTTGGCTCCGCCCAGGATCGCCACAAACGGACGAACCGGGTTCTCGACCGCGCTGCCGAGATAGGCGATCTCTTTTTCAAGCAGGAAACCGGCCACCGAAACCGGCATGAACTTGGTGACCACCGCGGTGGAGGCGTGGGCGCGGTGAGCCGAGCCAAACGCGTCGTTGCAGTAAACGTCGCCGTAAGAAGCGAACTTCTTGGCCAGCTCGGCCTGCTTCGCCTTGAGCGCGGCTTTGGCGGCCTTGAAATCCTCGTCGGACTGGCCGTCTTTCTGCTTGAGTTTGCCCTGTTCTTCCTTGTAGAAGCGGGTATTTTCGAGCATCAGCACATCGCCCGGCTTCATGGCGGCGACCTGAGCGTCGGCCTTGGCGCAATCCGGCGCGAAAGCGACCGGGCGGCCCAGCATCTTGGCCAGATATTCGGCAACCGGTTTCAGGCTGAAATCGGCTTCATAGCCCTTTTCCGCCGGCCGGCCGAGGTGACTCATCAGCACCAGGCTGCCGCCGTTTTCGAGAACATACTTGATCGAGGGCAGCGCGCCCTTGATACGGGTGTCGTCTTTGATGACTCCCTCTTTGATCGGCACGTTGAAATCAACGCGCATAACAACTTTTTTGCCCTTGAGATCGATGTCGCGCAAAGTTTTTTTATTCATGGTTTCTCCTTTTGCGGCTGGTTGCGTTAACAAAAAAGGCGGGCGGAATTTTCCACCCGCCTTGTCAGGCTTGAAATCAAGACTGCGTTACTTGGAAATGACGCGGGCCATCTCCAAAACCTTGTTGGAGTAACCCCACTCATTGTCATACCAGGAAACCACCTTGACGAAGGTCGGGTCAAGCTGGATGCCGGCCTTGGCGTCGAAGATGCTGGTGCGCGGGCAGCCGCGGAAGTCGGTGGAGACCACCGCTTCGTCGGTGTAGCCGAGCACGCCCTTGAGGTCGCCATCGGAGGCCTTCTTCATGGCTTCGCAGATTGCCTTGTAGGCGGCGTCTTTGTCGGCGCCCGGAGCCTTTTCGAGTTCGACGGTCAGGTCAACCACCGAAACGTCGGAGGCCGGAATACGCATCGACATGCCAGTCAGCTTGCCGTTCAGCTCGGGCAGAACCTTGCCCACCGCTTTGGCCGCACCGGTCGAGGACGGGATGATGTTCTCGAGGATGCCGCGGCCGCCGCGCCAATCCTTCTTGGACGGGCCGTCGACCGTCTTCTGGGTCGCAGTGGCAGCGTGGACGGTGGTCATCAAGCCGCGCTTGATACCGAAAGCGTCATTGAGCACTTTGCAGATCGGGGCGAGGCAGTTGGTGGTGCAGCTGGCGTTGGAGATGATCTTCTGGCCGGCATAGCTCTTGTCGTTGACGCCGTAGACGAACATCGGGGTGGCGTCTTTGCTCGGCGCGGACATGATAACTTTCTTGGCACCGGCCTTGAGATGCGCGGCGGCGAGTTCTTCGGTGAGGAAGAAACCGGTGGACTCGACAACCACGTCGGCTCCGACTTCGTCCCACTTCAGGTTGGCCGGGTCCTTCTCGGCGGTGAGACGGATCTTGTTGCCGTTCACGACCATGAAGTTGCCTTCGACCTTGATTTCG
>JAQVVK010000216.1 GCA_028698975.1 Victivallaceae bacterium | reverse complement strand
GCTTCCGAGGTTGGACAGCTTGCGAATGCGACCGACCATTTCGGCCAGAAGTTCGCTCTGGTCGATGATCTTGGCGTTTTCGGAGGTTTGCGGGTCGCTGGGGTCGCAGCCGGCGCGCATGATCGCGTCGTGGGTCGGGTCGAACACAAAGATGATGCCGTCGGAGCGGCTCAAATGATGGGTTCCCGGATTGAGGGCTCCGTCCGTCCCCGGTTCAAACTGTTCGCCCGCGTTGTCGTAAAACACCAGATTGAAGTCTTTTTGCGGAGAACGGCACTCAAAGATAAACGGTTTCGGCAGCTCGACCGCAAGTCCGCCCAGCGTGATCCGGTCGGAAAAAGCTCCGCCGGTCGGCTGGGTTTTGGGCAGCGTCGCCACTTTTTCCGGGTCCAGCGGCATGAACAAGGTTTTTTCATAGTAATTGAGGGTCGAATTCATCACCGGGTCGGCGTCGATCAGCGTCATGCCGAAACGCTCCGGCAAAAAGGTTTTGAGCCGATGCACCAGCGAAGTGAGGAAAAACGATTTGCCGCTGGCTGGCGCGCCCACGATCGAATAATAACGCTCCGGCAGGTCGAGCATCACCCGGGGTATCCGCAAATGACAGACCGGGCAGGCCGAGTCGGGCGCGGCGAAGCCGCATTCGTCCAGCGGAGTACCCTCCACATCGAAAACCAGAGGTTCAAACCGCTTTTGCTCGAACTCGCCGACCACCGGGTCGCCGACCAGCGACGGGTGCGACGCGATCGCCAGCAAATAGGCGGGGTCGAAACTTTTCCAGCAATGCGGGCAAATGAGGTCGCCGCACGGGATCTCGCCGCCAGCCGGAGAGGGGATTTCGGGCGGACGCACCACCGGCACGATGAAACTCGCGCCACAGCGCGTACAAGTCAGCGTCGCTCCGGCGTAACCGGCGCGGTCGCCCTGAAAGTGCTGGCCGCACTCCGGGCATTTGAAGCGCAGATCGGTGTTGACGCAGCCGAGCACCCGCGCATAGTTCGCTGTTTTTTCCGCCATGTTCACCGCCTTGTTGAGACGAGTTTCAATCACTGTCGAATAAGATAACACCGCATTGACGAATTGTCCAATGTTTTCTATATCTAAAAACATTTTGCGATTGAATTTGTCAAGCCATGGTGTTATCTTTTTTAGTGTACGGATTGCACCCTAATTTTTTAATCGGGAGAACTCTATGAAAAACGTCTGTCTGACCGCCGCCGCCGCCGCTCTGCTTTTGAGCGGATGCGTCAATGAAACGGCTGAATTCTTCAAGCAGCAAAACGCCAAAAACGAAGCGTTGGTTTCCGCCCAGCGCGAGCGTGAGATCGGCTATATCCGCGAACAGACGGAGCTTAAAAGCGATTGCGAACGCTTGAAGATGGAGCTGGCCGCCGCCAAACAATCCGTCACCGAGCTGGAAAAGCGTAACGCCGATTTGAAAAAAGAAGCAGATGATCGGATACCGCTTCGCAGTATCTATGAAGTCTATTTTACCAACAACAATTATGGCGGCGGCCCCGAACTTCAACGCCGCTATCTTGAGCTGATAAAACCGGGCAAAGACGCCACCCCGGCTCAAGTCACCGAATTCATCTCCCGAATGAAACAACTGCCTAATTTGCAGGATAACACCGCCCACAGCGTCCTTCTGCCGCTGATTACCGAAAACCGGGAACGTTTCTTTGATGCTTTGCTTTCAAACTGCGATAATTACTGGCTCTGCAATGCCATGAAAATAACCCTGACCCCCGCCGACAAAGATAAATTGCTCAATGCGATACTCTGTGATAACGGCAACCGTTATAACGGTCTGTACAGCTGGATTGCCCCGCTGCTTGACGACAAGGACAAGGCGCGGATTCTGGCCGCATTTCCAAGTAAAACCTGGCTGCTGCACTTGCTTCGTTTGTGCAATATGATGGATGCGGCTATGCCGGTCATATATCGGGAGCTGGACAATCCGGGCTTCTCCAATTATGAATTTTTTGACATCGCCATCCGCAATACCAAGGATCAAACCATTAAATTGAAGTATTGCGCCCGTTATTTTAAGCTTTTTTCCGCAAATACCGGCGACGTCTGGGGCAACTGGGATCGCGCCATGCTGGTCGCCGGCAACGGCTATTTGCCCGGATTGGAATATCTGGTCAAAATCTCGTCCACGATGAACGACCCCAATCGGTTTCGTCAGGCGGCCATGCTGGTAAAGGACTGTGATGACATCAGCGATCTCCGCGATTTCCTCAAAAAGAATCAGGGCAATATCGTCTTTGACGCTGAGAACCGGGTTTATGTGGTAAAGCCAGCTCCCGCGCCGAAGTCAGAACCGGCCGCTGCGCCTGCGCCGGAGAAAACTCAAGCGGCGGATAAACCGGCCGTCGCGCCTGCGCCGGAGAAAACTCAAGCGGCGGATAAACCGGCCGTCGCCCGGCCCGAATAATCCAGTTGGTTTCCACAAAAAAACGACCCCGGCGCGGCGTTTCCGCATCGGGGTCGAAATCTTTTAGCCGGTTTACTGGTTTTCCGCCGGAGCCGCTTCCGCGCCCGGAGCCGCCTGCGGCTTCTTTTGCTTCAACTCGATGTGAAGCTCACGCAACTGCTTTACCGAAACTTCGGCCGGAGCGTTCATCATCAAATCCTCGGCCTGCTGGTTGAACGGGAACGCAATCACTTCGCGGATGTTCGGCTCGTCGGCCAGCAGCATCACCATGCGATCCACGCCGGGGGCGATGCCGCCGTGCGGGGGCGCACCCAGCTTGAACGCGTTTATCATGCCGCCGAATTTATCGTCGACTTCACTGCGCGGGTGACCCACCAGCTCAAACGCCCGGTACATGATCTCGGGCCGGTGATTGCGGATCGCCCCCGACGACAGCTCAATGCCGTTGCAAACAATGTCGTACTGATAAGCCACAATGTCCAGCGGCGACTGGTTGTTGAGCGCGTCGATGCCGCCCTTGGGCATCGAGAACGGGTTGTGGGCAAAGACCAGCTCGCCGGTCTCCTCGTC
>JAQVVK010000215.1 GCA_028698975.1 Victivallaceae bacterium | reverse complement strand
ACCTTGACGACAACCTCCGGCAACGACACAACGCGCACGAGCCGCAACCGTCGCCGCCCGCCCGCGTCGCGCGTGGAAAATATCCTCCGCTTGAAAGTCGAGGCGCTCACGGGTTGCGCTCGTTGAAAAGCACGCCTTGCGCCGTCGCCTGATAGTGTGGCGTCGCGCCGAGCGGGTCGGGATTGACCTTGACGTTTTCGAGGCTCACGAGAAAGGCGAGCGCGGCGTTGACCTCGTCGAGCGTGAAATCCGCGCCGTCGCGGTTGAGGCGTCGGCGGATTGCTTCCGCCTCGTGAAAGAGTTGTTGACGGAGCGCGAGAAACCGGAGCACCTCCCGGCGGCAATCCTCGCGGCGTTTTTGTGCGTCGTCGTCAGTGGGCATTTAGCGTTTCTCCTCGTGAATGATTTTGCGGAGGGCCTCAACGGTCTCTTGCCGGCCCTCGACGCGACCGAGCGCGCGGTTTATGTCGGCGGATAGCGTCCCGATGCTGACGAGGATTGAGCGCGTTTGCTCGAAAAGCTCGTCGGTTGCCCGCTTGCGCTCCGCGCGCGAGACGTTTATCTCCCCCGTGAGATCGTGCTTGACCGTTTGAAGCTCGACGCGCGTCGCGAGCGTCGCTTGTGCCGTTATGACTTGGTAAAGCTCCGCCTTGGTTGCAAGGTCGGGGTGCGGAGGCTCAGCCTTGAAGCTATCCCAAAGGCCCTTGGCGTTTCTGACAATGACGAGGAGCAAACAAACGCCGCCGAGCGTAACAATCGTGCCCTCCCCTATGACGTTGCCGATATAAGACAACCCGCTCTCGGCGGCCAGCAGTAACGAAGTGATTGCAACCATGGCGGCGACGGTAAAGGAACCGCGCCGCCGCCGTCGCCCGGTTTAGGAAAGGGAAAAAACGGAAAGCTGAAAAGGGTTGCGAGGGGGGAATCTCTAAAAGCCGGAGAGAGTTTTTTTTGCCGCCTCGCGTTTGCTGGCGGCAACCCGGTTGACAAAATACTGCGAGAGAAACGTCACCGACTTTTTTTGAAAGTCCAGCTCCGCGACGGCGGCGGAGTCCGAGCGCCGCCACGCGTTGCCGTCGAGGTCTTGCCAACTCATCCCGTAGGAGTTGGCCGCGCGCAACGTGGCAAACTCCTCGGGAGATATTTGCCCGCCGTCGGCGCGGGAGAACATTTCCAAAACAGAGGCGTCGTTTTGAAACGCGACGAAGATCGTAAAACCGTTTGCCTTGTAAACGTTGACGAAGTCCGCCGGAGAAAACATCCCCGGCTTGCACCTCGACGGCGAGCCGTAGCGCTCCGCAATCTGCGCCTCCGTCTCCCCGAGTCGAGCGCTCGCCGTCTCCGCGCCAAGAATTATCACGACCGCCGCGATTAAAAAGTTTTTCATGGTCTCAACCTCCGCACGTCAATTACTGATTTGAAGTAAACACGCTCCTCCGATTTACCTATTTCGAGTTTGGCGGGCGCTCCGTCGGCTTGCCTCGTTTCTTCAACTCCTCGACGAGGAGCTGCGCGCCGTCAAACATCTTGGCGGCGACAAGCTCGTTGACTTTTTCTTGCAACCAAGCCTCGGGCGCGTTGGCAATCAGGATGCACGCCGCCGCTTTCCAGTCTGGAGACGGAGGCTCGTCAGTGGGAGACGCTCCGGGGGTATCATCGCCGCCGCCTATTTTATCGCGGCCCGTCGAGAGAAACTCAACCGAGACGCCGAGCACCCCGGACAAATCTCGCAAGAGCCGCGCCGAGCACGCCCCGCCTTTCTCAATCGTTACAATATGTTGCTGGGAGCACAACAATTTTTCCGCCAGTTGCGCTTGGGTCAATCCGATTTTGCGGCGAACCGCGCGCACGCGCCGCCCCGTCATTTCCCTATCACTCGGCAGGCTCATACAACCTAAACCCCTTTTCTGTATTTTACCCTTGCCAGATTACCGCTTTTAAGTATTCTACAACCGCCAGATGAAAAGCACCTTTTCAAACCGCCGGAACCTCTCACCGAGCCGCGTCGGCGTCAATAGAAAAACCGTGACAACCCTTGACCCTTTTCAAGTGCGCGCCGCCGTGATGAAAACGCCCGACCGCACTTTGGCGAATTGGGGCCGCCGCCATGGGATCACGCCGCCGCAACTTTCGCTTGCGCTTCACAACAAACGCAATGACCGCCGCTCGCGCGAAATCCGGTTGTTGCTCGCGCAGTTAATCGGAGCTTGAACCATGGAAACGAAAACAAACACCGCCAGCAATCCCGCCTCCGCCGACGTTCGCGAGTTTGTTGACGCTCTCGGACGCGTGAGCGCGCGTTGCACGCTTGCCGACAACGGGAAGCGTTTTGTTGTTGGCTCGGCCAGCGACGACAACTACCGCGAGACTTGCGAGCGCGTCGCGGCGGAAATCAACCGCAACGTTTCAAACTCCGTTTCGATTCTCCGGCACCTTTGCGGCGCGCGCCGGATGCCCGCCGAGGCAATTAAGCATCTTGACTCCGCTCGGTTCACAATCGAGCACGCAATGCAACACGGCAACGCGCCCCGCGCTTGCCCGCCGTCTCCGGTCGTTACCCCGTAAACCCGAAACCCGAAACCCGAAACCGCTACCACACAAACACCATGCAACAAGTTAAACTCTCAACCCTCAAACATCATGCTCTCGCCGACCTCCTGCCGATGCTCGCGGAGGATCACCCGGAAAGCCAAGCGCTACTGGCGAGCGTCGCTCAAGACGGGATTCTAACGCCGTTGATTGTTGACGAGGATGGAAAAATTCTCGACGGGCGGCACCGCTACCGCGCCGCGAAAACTCTCGGCCTTGAGACGGTGCCCGTTGAGGTCGTCAAAAACTCCGAGGCCGCGACGACCGCGCTACAGACCGCAATCAACCGCCGGCAATTCGACCTCGGCCAGAAAGCTCTTTTGATTGCGACGATGTTTCCCAAGAGCGAGGAGGAGCGAAAAGCCCGGAGTCTCTCGAATCTGAAAAAAGGGTCAATTCCCCACGAAACCCCGAAGCCGCTGGAATCGGTCTCAGG
>JAQVVK010000214.1 GCA_028698975.1 Victivallaceae bacterium | reverse complement strand
GATGGTGGCCAAACGCAAATACTCCGGCATACTCAAAGTCGGCATGCACGCCAGCACCTTCGGCGGCACTGCGCTGGTGAGCGCGGCTGCGCTGGCGGTGCAGAAAGCCTTTGACAACGAGGGCGTGCTGGAAAACTGCCGCAAGACCGGCGAATATCTGCGCGGCGAGCTGCGCCGTATCGGGGCAAAGTATTCCTTTGTCAAACAGGTGCGCGGCATGGGCCTCATGAACGGCGTCGTACTCGACCGCGAAGCCGCGACGCTGGCGGGCCTCTGCCTCAAACAGAAATTGGTTGTACTGACCGCCGGGGAAACCGTGCTACGCCTTCTGCCGCCGCTCAATCTATGCAAAGCCGACGCCGACGAAGGTGTGCGGCGCATTGACGCCGCCATGGCCGAACTGGCCGAACTGATTAAAGGAGAAGCGTTAAAATGAAAAAAGACCTGCTCACATTAAAAGACATCACCCGTGATGACCTTGACAATATTTTTGAACTGTCGGCCAAGCTCAAACGCGAACGCGGCAAAAACAGTTATGCTCCGCTGACCGGTAAATCGATCGGGCTGATCTTCGCCAAGTCCTCGACCCGCACCCGGGTTTCGTTTGAAGTCGGGGTCGGCGAGCTGGGCGGTCACCCGCTCTATCTTGACCAATCCAAAATGCAGGTGGGGCGCGGTGAGACGGTGGCCGACACCGCCCATGTGCTCAGCCGCTATCTGCACGGCATCGTCATACGGACGTTTTCGCATGCCGACGTCGAGGAATTGGCCCGCGTGGCGACCATACCGGTCATCAATGCGCTTACCGACGAATATCATCCCTGCCAAATTCTGGCCGATCTGCTCACCATCAAAGAGTATTCCGGCAAGATTGACAGCTCGGTCAAGATCGCCTTTTACGGCGACGGCCGCAGCAACATCGCCAACTCGCTGATACTCGCGGCGAAGCTCACCGGCATCCGGCTGACGATCTCGTCGCCGGAGGGCGAGCACCCCGACGCGGAGCGTATCGCCGGCTTTGCCAACATCGAGTGGCAGCCCGACCCGGAGAAGGCGGCCAAGGACGTCGATTATTTCTACACCGACGTTTGGGTCAGCATGGGATTTGAAGACGAGCGCGCCCGGCGCATGAAAATCTTCGTGCCGTATCAGGTCAACGAGCATTTGTTCGATCTGGCCAAGCCGGGCGCGAAGTTTCTGCACTGTCTGCCGGCGCACCGCGGCGAGGAGGTTTCCGGCGGCGTGATGGACGATCCGGTGCGTTCGATCGTCTTTGACGAGGCCGAAAACCGTCTACATGTGCAAAAAGCGGTGATGTCCATGCTTATGGGGCGCTGATCCGCCCGACCAGACTTGCAAGTAATCCGCCGTCCGTCATCATCGGGCGGCGGATTTTTTTTGAGTTGCCGCCCGGCTTCCAATAGATTTTTACTCCGCCAGTACCGCCATTACGATTTCAAGATAAGATTATCTCAAAAAAACGCAATTTCAGGCTTGAAAAGCACAAGTTGACGAGCTATATTTTGCGTGTTGCCGGAGTGGCGGAATGGCAGACGCGCTAGACTCAAAATCTGGTGTCCTTTGGATATATGGGTTCAAGTCCCATCTCCGGTACCATTTCATGACAAAAAAGCTCTCAAAGCATCGCATTGAGAGCTTTTTCATTTTAAATCGATTTACAACGGCCGCTTATTTTCCGAGAAAGCGCAGCAACGCCTCCAACAGCGTCGCCGGGTGCGGCGGACAGCCCGGCACATAGAGATCGACCGGAAACAGCGTTTCCACCCCGTCGGAAGATTCCGGCGTGCCTCGATAAAGTCCGCCCGATATGGCGCAACTGCCGCAAGCGATCACAAAACACGGCCGCGGCATGGCTTCATAGGTCTTTTCAAGCGCAAGACGCATGTTTTTGGTCACCGGCCCGGTGACCAGCACGCAATCGGCGTGACGCGGCGACGCCACCGCCTGAATGCCGAAACGACCCATATCCCACGCCAGAGTGTTCAACACATTGAAATCAAGTTCGCACGCCGCGCAGCCGCCGGCGGAAACCTGCCGGATTTTAAGCGATCTGCCGCAAAGTTTTTTGATGACTTCGTTTTGCTGCTTATCCGGCTCAAAATGACGGCCGTCGGCCAGCAGACCGCCTCGCGTCATCGCCCCCATGCGGTATTCGCGGGTAAACTTTATTCCCGGCACCCCGGCGCATTTTCCGCAAAAAATACAGCGGCCAAGATCGATCCCGCGATCCTCGCCCTGAGAATCCAACGCCCCGACCGGGCATATTGACGCCGCGTCTTCCGGAATCGCCTCCGGTTCAACCTCCGGCCGCCCCATAAAATGCGGCGGCAGCTTCGGCGCGGCAGGCGGAAACGCCCCGGTGCGGTAACCCTGAAACAATCTGGCTTTCAATATCGAAAACATCACGTCACCTCAAAGATCGTGCCCGCAATAGGACAGGTTAAAACTTTTATTGCAGATCGGGAAATCCGATATCTGCTGACCGCGCAATGCCATTGCCAGCCCGAACCAGTTGTGAAACGACGGATCGACTATCTTGACCTGCCGCATCATGCCGCGTGAATCGGTGATGACGGTGTAACACATTTCGCCGCGCCATGCCTCGACGACCGAAACGGCGATCGACTCCGGTTTTAGTTCAAATTTCTCCCCTGCCCCGGCGCATGCGTCGCCGTCGGGCAGCGCCGACAATATGGATTCGACCTGGTTAAGCGAACTTCGAAGTTCGCCGCGCCGCACCGCCGCCCGGGAGAAAACGTCGCCATCCGTCTTGACCTCCGGGGTGAACCCGGCAAACGATGTCAACAGCCCCGGCAAATCGCGTCTGGCGTCGATACCCAACCCCGAGGCGCGCGCCGCCACCCCGACCAAACCGATTGATTTAGCGGTTTCGGCGGTGACCACACCGGTATTTTCAAAACGGTCAAGCACGCTCGGCTCGTCAAACATCAGATCCAGCGCATTCTTCAATTCGGCCCGGCTGACCGCCAGCCCGGAAAGGAGTTCC
>JAQVVK010000051.1 GCA_028698975.1 Victivallaceae bacterium | reverse complement strand
CTGCTTGTTGAGCGCATCATGCAAAGCCCGCCCCACCGGAGCGATGTTTTCCAATAAAATCTGCACTATATCGGCTTTGACACTGCCGGCAAGCGAACGGTAATAGTCAACCATTTCCGGCCCCTCCCCGATCAATTCGCCGGGATCGCGCAAAATCAGACAGAGCCGCACGGCGCGGAGCGCAGCCAGCAGGTCGTCAAACAGCGTTTCAAGGTTCTTGCCGCGGGTGGCCAGCGACGCGATCACCTTGACCACGGCACCGGGGTGGTTGCCCAGCATGCCTTTAAGAATGGCGTCAAGGTCGGCGCGGGCGGTCAAACCAAAAAGCGACAGCACCTGTTCGCCGGTGATCGGCGACGCCGCGCCGTCCTGCGAGAAAAACGCGATCATCTGGTCAAGCAGCGACTGGGCGTCGCGCATACCGCCCTCGGCGGCGCGGGCAATGGCGGAAACCGCCGCATCGCTGACATTGACCTTTTCGGCGTCGGCGATCAGGCGAAGTCTTTCGGCGATCAATCGGGTCGGTATCGGCAGCAGGTCAAACCGCTGACACCGCGAAATGATGGTCGGCAATACCTGATGCACCTCGGTAGTGGCAAATATGAATTTGGCATGGGCCGGCGGCTCCTCGATCGTCTTGAGCAGAGCGTTCCACGCCTGTTTTGAGAGCATATGCACTTCGTCGATGATATATATCTTGAAACGTCCGCCCACCGGCTGGTGCATGACATCCTCGGCCAGATCGCGCATGTCGCCCACCGAATTGCGGCTGGCGGCGTCGATCTCTATAACATCAAGACTGCTTTCATCGGCAATGGCGCGGCAGGACGAGCACTCACAGCACGGCTCGCCGTCATGGGTGGCGGTGCAGTTCATCGCCTTGGCGAAAATTCGGGCAAGTGTGGTTTTGCCAACGCCGCGCGGCCCCACAAACAAGTAGGCGTGCGCCATGCGCTGACGGCGGATCGCATTGAGCAAAGTCTGCACGACATGCTGTTGACCGACAACGTCAGCGAACCGCTGCGGCCGCCATTTTCTTGCTATAACCTGATATTCGCCCATTTTTTCTTTCCGATACAACCCAGACACGAAGAAAAATCCAAAATCATACGCGCTTTAATTGTGCCGCCGTGCGGCGGACACCATCCGTCACACTATAATTTACCGCCGCACGGCTGACTTTTCAACGTCATCCACAGCATTTTTTCAAATTCATCGGCGTCTTCCGGCGGCAGCGGGCTGCCGGCCATCTGCACGAGCTTGCGCCACAACTCAGGCAAACGCACCTCGTGGCGGTGTGCAATGGTCTCCACCCGGCTCGCGCCGCCGGACACCACCATCTCCAGTATCGCCGCCGCCAGCTCGTCGCCGTATATCAACTTTAACTTGGCGTCGGCAATCTCTTCCGGCACTTGACCGTTTGCCGCCAAATAGCAAAACGTCGAAACCACCGAGTTGTAAAACGGCCGGCTCCCGGGGCCGAAAGCATTGGGCATCAACATTATCACCGAGGCCGTATGGTTGCGGTCGGCCGCCGCGTCAAATATCCGCGCCGACATTTGCTTCGACCGGTGATACGGCAAATCACGGTCAATGTGGGTGGTGGAAGCCAAATAAAGACGCGGTTTGTGTTTCGCCCCGTCCAGTGCGGCCGCCAGCTTCTCCGCCAACCCGACATTGGTGCGGTAAAGCAGTTCGCCGTCGTCATGACGGCTCAATCCGGCAAAATGCACCACCGCGTCGCATGAATCGACCCACCAGGTCAATGCGGCAAGGTCACCCCACATATCGCGCCCGCACTTCAATACCGCCACCCCCGGCGTCCGGCCGGCCAAAATGGCCAGCCGCCCGCCCAAAAATCCTTCAGCTCCGGTAATCCCCAGTTTGAACACTCCGCTCATTTGTCACCGTAACTTTCCGCGAGCTTGCTCAATGCCGCCAAATCCAGCTTGCCGCTGCCCAGCATCGGCAAAGTTTCCACAAAAATAAAGTTTTCCGCCTTGGGTATCCACAGATTGGGAATACCCCGTTCACGCAGCCGCAGGATCAATGAATCCGGAGCCAGCCGCCCCCGGTCGGTATAAAACACCAGCAGTTTCTCACCGCGCCGGGCGTCCGTCGCCCCGCAGACCGCCACCAGACGGTCTTCGGGCTGCAGGATGTTGTTTATTTCACGCTCCACCAGCTCGTGCGGCACCATTTCACCGGCGATCTTGCTGAACCGCGACAACCGGCCGGTGATGGTTATAAATCCGTTGCGATCCATGTTGGCGATGTCGCCGGTAATATACCAGCCGTCGCGGATCACTTCGGCAGTCTTCTCGGGCTGATTTATATAGCCGCGCATTACGATAGCCCCCTTGACGATCATCAATCCATCGGTATTTTCCGGCATCAATTCAAAAGTCGACGGATCGACGATCTTGGCGCACACCCCCGGCAGCGGCGCGCCGATACTGCCGCGCCCCCCTACCTCGATGCCCAGCTCGTTGGAACTCTTGGCCACATTGATCGACACCACCGGCGACAGCTCGGTGCAGCCGTACCCCTCGGTTATCGCCATATGCGTCATATTGCGATAACGGTCGGCCACGTCGTCGCGCAGCCGCTCCGCCCCGGTAATGGTCAGCCGCAACGACTTGAAATCGTCGGCCTGCCCGCGCCGCATATAGATCAGCAAAAAACCCGGAGTGGTGGCCATAAGCGTCACCCGACCCTCGCGTATCGCCCGACAGCCGGCGACCCCGTCAAGCGCATTGGGCATCATCACCACCCCGGCACCGGTCACCAGCGGCAGCCACATGCAGACGGTCAGCCCAAACGAGTGAAACAGCGGCAGATTGCCCAGCACCCGGTCTTCGCGCTTCCAGGCGATCATCGTCGAAACCGCCGACACATCGGCGTTGACATTGTGATGCGTGAGCATGATCCCCTTGGGCACCCCGGTCGAACCGCTTGAAAACACCAGCACCGCCACTTGATTGACATCCCGCCAGCTCACAGGAGAGAGCAGTTTAATCAGTTCGACCCCCGGCAGCAGCAGCGTGGTGACCAGCCACAGCCACTTTACCCCGGGACGGCACATGAACCCGGCGGCGTCCTCCAGAAATACCATCTCCGGAGTCGGCTCGATGTGAAGTCTTTCGATGAACGCCCGACTGGTCACCACATGGCGTATTCCGGCGATCTCGACCGCATGGCGGTTGGCCGTCGCCCCGGCGGTAAAATTCATCACGGCCGGCCGGCGGTCGGCCATCAAGATGCCGAGAAACAGAGCCACCGTGTTTATCGTATTCGGCAGCATTATGCCGACATATTCCTCGTCTTCGCCGCAGATACGGCGGACATAGCGGCTCATGAGCACCGCCCGGGTCAGCACCGAAAGGTTGGTCGCCTTCTGCCAATTCTCGCCGTCAAACTGCCAGAGATTGCGGCGAAACGGGTGCTTCTTGGCCAGTGACGCAAACTGGGTGTGAAACGGCTTCTCCTCCGGCCCAGGGATCAATTCGGTTTCGGCGGCCAGTTCGGAAAGGATTATCCTGATCTCGTAGGCCGTTGTTTTCGGAGAAACCGGGTTGCCCACCGTCACCGTGGCCGGGTGCGGCACCTCGGTCGGCCAGCGCAACTTGAATTTACCGTAATAACACGAAAAAATACTGCCCCACGTCATACCGATGCGTACCGGGATGACCGGTATGTTGCCTTCCTCCGGCAACACCGCCGACATGTCGTCGCGGAAACTTGACATCGTGCCGTTGCGGGTGATGTCGTCTTCCGGAAACACGCACACCAGCTCGCCTTGCCGCAGCAGTTGCCGGGTTTTCTCGAGCATGGCCATGAGTGATTTCGGCTTGTTGCTCGGCACTTCGAGGAACCCCACCGACTTGAAAAGCGGGTGCAGGATCGGCATATTGAAGTAACTTTCCAGCATCATGAACCGGATCGGCCGCGGCGTACACGCCGAAATAAACAGCATATCGACGAACGACGCCCGGTTGGCCACCAGCAAGGCTCCGCCGTTTTCCGGAATGCGTTCGGCGTTGAAAATCCGCAGACGGTACAGCGTGCGCACCAAAAGCATCATCAGCATTCGCAGCAGAAACTGCGGCATGAAGAAGAAAGTCACCGACGCCAGAAGCAGTGTAAGCAACGCCAGCGAAAACGACGCGACAAAGATGGTGGCGTTGCCGACATACATCAGAAACGATACCGCGATGGTCAAAAGTATGCCGATCCCAAGCGGCATATAAAACCAGCTGAAAAAGGCGGGAGCCAGCTCCGGTTTGAGAAATCTTTTCTGATATGCCTGCATCGGCACCAGACCCACCCCGGCAAAAAATCCGTAGGCAAAAAGCAAAATGGCCAGCAGTCCGCTTTCGATGAAAACATCGGAATAAAGCGGCAACACCCCGATAAGCAGCGCGCTCGCCATCATGCCGAGAGTCACCGGCGGCACCAGCCCGATCTCGACTCCGCGGCGCGACAGGCCGCCTCCGGCCAGACAGCCGAGCGCGGCCCCGATCGCCGGAGAACCCATGATCGAATAAAGATAGATCGAGTCGTTGGCTCCGTTTGAACAATGCAGCGTAATGTATTGAATGGCCATCGACGAAATAAATATGATCGACGTGAATACATAGCTTTCGCCGATGCCGGTCAAAACCAGTTCGCGGTATCGCGGCTGCTCCTGCAAATGGCGATACCATTGCCGCGGCAGATCGGCCGCCCGCAGATCGCGCTTAAACTGCTTGACCGGCTCCAGTCGGGCGGCAAATTCGATCGACAGAGCGGCCAAAGCCGCGATCAGCAGACCGTCGAGCCAATTCACCGGATTGACCGTCACCGAGACCACCGCCAGCACGACTCCGGCGACGATGCCGAAAAAAGTGGCCGACTCGGTTACCGCGCAGATGAGCGGCAGTTTCTCGGCCGGCGTGGTGGCGGCGGTGTAGATTTTGAGTGCCGGCCGGTAGATCGAGTAGATGAAGCCAAACCCGACCGACGCGGCCAGCAGCACCACCGCGTCGATACCGGAATCGGGCGACATGAGGCAGATTACCCCGGCCAGAGCGACCACCACTTCGGCAGCCTTGGTAAAAAGCACCACGTTGCGCACCGAAAAACGGGTGTTCAAATACTGCGCCAACGCCCCGGTCAGCAGAAATGGCGTCGTGTACAGCGCAGCGACCAGCAGCACATTGAGTGCCTGCCTTTCAAAAATCGGCATGTCGCGGTAGATGAGCAGCGCGGCGACCGTACAGAAAAAAACCGGGTTGAACGAACTTATCAAATTGAGTGAGGCGACCGCGGCGAAATGCGGACGGGAGAGCTGATTTTCCATGTAAATATCCAGTTCAGAAAAACGCAATGCGTTGTTTAAGGTTTAATTGTCGTCGTCGTCGTCGTTCTCAAAACGGCGTTTGCGCCGGTTGCGAATGAATTTCCGGCGTTGAATGTGATCGTCAAGCATTATGAGCAAACTCAACATGCCGGCAAAGAGAAACCCGATCATGCCGACCAGCGGCACGCCTGCCCAAAGCGGCGGCACTTTGGCCACCACCAGCAGGGCTGATCCGACGATAAGAGCGGTGACCAGCAATGCGCGCGAAACCCGTTCTCCGGTTATATACAGCGTCTCCTCCACATTGTCGAGCCGGTGGTGCTCCACCCGCAGCGTGAGCTTGCCCTGCTCGTACATGTGGAAGATGTTGCGAAGCGAGGTCGGCAACGACTCCAATGCGGCGATATTGTCGCCCAGCGAGTCGAGCAGACGCATCGCCACCGGCTTGGGGTCGAACGAACGGATTTTCATCTTCATGACAAACGGCTTGACCAGCTCGACGATCTTCAGCTGCGGATCAAAGCGACGCCCCAGACTTTCGATGGTCATGACCGCCTTGCACATCATGTACAGATTGGGTTTCAGCGCGAGTTCGTAGGTGTTTAGAATGTCCATCAACTTCTGCAACACCTTCCCGACGCTGAGTTTTTCCAGCGGCAGATTGATGTTTTCATCGACCAGATCGGCCACGTCGCGCTCGAAATTGTCGCGCCGCCCCACGATTCGCCCCGAAATGGTCATCCGCAACGCCGCGTCGCACATCAGGGGTATCCGCCCGGCCAGCATGTGATCGATGATGCGTACAAAATCCTGACGCTCGCTCTCGCTGACCCGCCCCATCATGCCGAAATCGATGAAAGCGAAGCGGTCTTTATCCATCAGAAAAATGTTGCCGGGGTGGGGGTCGCCGTGGAAAAAGCCGTATTCGAATATCTGCGAAAGCAGCGAATTCACTCCTTTTTCGGCAATCGACTTCAAGTTGTATTTGGCCGCCGTCGACGGGTCTGCGATCACCTTGGAAGCCGGGTCACCGACAATCCGTTCCATGACCAGCACCTTGGCGGTCGAAAGCTCCAGATAGAGTTTCGGCACCGTCAGACCCTCGGAATTGGTCATGTTCTTGGTGAAACGCAGCATATTGGCCGCCTCGCAGCGGTAATCGAGTTCGCGCCGCAGCGAGTAGGCGAATTCATCGACCACCCGCACCGGGTGGAACTTGGCGAGCTTGTCGTCATAAGCCTCGGCGGCGCGGGCGATGTAACGCATAATATCCAGATCCAGCCCGATGGTTTCATCCACACCGGGACGGCGGATCTTGACCACCACTTCGGAGCCGTCGGCCAGCGTGGCGGTATGCACCTGCCCGATGCTGGCCGCGCCGACCGGTTTGCGCGAGAAGTCGCGAAAAATCTTTTCCGGCTCGCCGCCCAGTTCCTCCTGGATGATCCGCCGCGCATCGGCCAGCGGAAACGGAGCGACCTTGTCGGTGAGTTTGGCGAGTTCGGCGGCATATACCGGGCTGATGAGATCGGTGCGGGTGGAGAGGATCTGACCGAGTTTCACAAAGGTCGGCCCCAGCTCCTCCATCGCCATGCGCAGTTTTTCGGGGCGGCTCTTGCCGGTTATGTCCCGGGCTTTGACCCGGTGCAAACGACGCTGCGGGAAAGCGTGATCGGTGAATTCATTGAACCCGAACGCGGCGGCGGTGCCTAATATTTTCCAAAAACGTTTCAGTGTCCGGTAATCGTGGTTTATCTCAAATGGAGTCTTCAATGGAGTATCTCCTTTCCCGACTTGACTTACTCTCATATACAATATAGCGCGGCTGCGGAATTTACAAAGCCGATTTTACCGAAATATTAGCTTTTCGCCGCTTTAAGCGTCGAACCACCCGCCGGTAAAAAAAAGATTACGGACTTGATTTTTTTCCGAACCGATATATATTGAGTGTTAGAAAGCAGGTCAATCTCGGAACATTTTATGCATCGGGCTCTCTTTTGAGCTTATTGTTACTTTTGTGAGCGAGATGTTAAGCCTGCTTTCTTTTTTTCTTCCGCCACCATATCGGCCGCTTGCGACAAAGCCGTACTGCGGCCGCCGATTTCACCCGCCAGTTGCGCCTCATAAAGCGCGTCAAGAATTCGTTTGAAGGCATGCCCCGGCGTCAACCCCAGCCGGATCAAGTCGCTGCCGCGCACCCAGGGCGCAGGCAACGCCCTGCCTTCGCCCGCCCGGAGCCGATCCAGAAGATAGACAAACCCCGTCATGATGCAGTGACAGGAAATACAGTCAAGCCGATGCAGTTCAAGTTCGAGCCGAAACGTCGGCGAAGTCAGAATCCGGCGGATTTTGGCGGTGCGCATGTCGCAAACCGCGGCAAAACGCATGTGCCCGGCCACTGCGGCGGAAATCGCCTCCCGGTCGGCCGCCGAAAAACGCAGCCGGTCAAATATCGGGGCGGCCACGGTGACTCCGATGCTCTCGTGGTCGAAAAAACGCATCCGCCCGTCCGGGTCGCGCCGCGCCGCCGCTTTTTTGCCGACGTCGTGCAACAAAACACTCCACGCAAGTTGCGGGTCGGGCATGGCCATGTGGCTCAACATCAATGCGGTATGCTCAAACACGTCGCCCTCTGGGTGAAAGCGGGGCGGCTGCTCCACACCGGCCAGATCGTTGACTTCGGGCAGCAGTTGAGCGAGCAAACCGCAATCGCGCAGCATCCGCAACGCCCGCGCCGGAAAAGGCGAAGTAAACATGGCGGTCAATTCGGCATAGACCCGCTCGCCGGCCAGTTCGCGTGTTTTAGCGGCCAGTGTGCAGATTGCGCGCCAGGTGGCGGGAGCAACGTCAAAATCCAGCTTCACGGCAAATCGCACGGCGCGAAGCATGCGCAGATAATCTTCGGAGAAGCGTTCGAGCGGGTCGCCCACGGTACGAAGTATGCCGCGAGCCAGATCGTCCAGCCCGCCCACCGCGTCATAGACCACGCCGGTCACCGGGTCGTACCATAAAGCGTTGACCGTAAAGTCGCGTCTCATCATATCTTCGGCCAAATCGCGGGTAAATGCGATCTCGGCGGGGTGGCGGCCGTCAAGATAACGCCGTTCACGCCGGGCCGCGGCGACTTCGAGCTGAACTCCATCGGATTCCACGAGGGAAACGCCGAAACTCGCGCCGACCAGTTTGTGCTGCGGGAAAATCGCGGCCAGTTCCTCCGGCCTCGCCGAAGTCACCAGATCGAAGTCATGCGGAGGCCGTCCCAGCAGAAGGTCGCGCACCGCGCCACCTACCATGCCGCACTCGAACCCGGCGGAAACAATGCGCTGCGCCGCATGGCGGGCCGCCTCATATTCACGGGTGCGCAGTTTGAAAACGATGGGCAGTTTACGCATGATGTTCACCGGTTTTTGAAATCGCCCGGCTTCAAATCGAGCTTGGCGATCTTATAGTGCATGATACGCGGCGTGAGATCGAGTTCGCGCGCCGCCGCCGCGACGTTGCCGCGGTTGTTGTGCAAAGCCGAGGAAATAAGGTCGCGCTCGAATTGCGCCACCCGCGTAAAGAAATCGCCGGTCACCGCCCCCGGCGACACCGCCGGAGCCGCGGCCTGAATCGAACTTGGCAGGTCGTAGATATGCACCGCGTCGTCGGTGGCCGCCAGCACGGCGCGTTCGATGCAGTTTTCGAGTTCGCGCACATTGCCCGGCCAGCTGTAAGCGCGCATCATATTCATGGCGGGTGCGGCGATACGGCGTATGGAGCGATGGTGTTTCTTGTTGAACTTGTCCAAAAAGAACTCCGCCAGCAACGGTATATCCGACCTCCGCTCGGTCAAATCGGGCAAACGAATGGGAAAAACATTGAGCCGGTAATAGAGGTCCTCGCGAAACAGCTCCTTTTCCATAAGTTTTTCCAGATTGCGGCTGGTGGCGGCAATGATACGCACGTCGCTGCGATGCTCTTCGTTGCTGCCGATGCGCTGAAAAGTGCGCTCCTGAATAAACCGCAGCAGTTTCACCTGCATGGATGGGCCGAGGTCTCCGATCTCGTCAAGAAATATCGTACCGGTATCGGCGGCTTCCACCAAGCCGACGCGACGGCTTACCGCGCCGGTGAAAGCGCCTTTTTCATGGCCGAAAAGTTCACTTTCGATCAGATTCTCCGGCAAAGCCGCCGAGTTGACCACCACAAACGGTTTGTCACGACGCGGCCCCATGCGAAAAATGGCGCGGGCGATCAGCTCCTTGCCGGTGCCGGAGCCGCCGCGCACCAGCACGGTGGCGTCGGAGGGGGCGACCTTTTCAAGCATGGAGAATACAGCGCGCATGGCCTGACAATCGCCGATCATTTCCGGCGGCCGCGCCACCCGGTCGAGTTCGCGGCGCAGCCGGGTATTTTCTTCGATAAGCCGCGACCGCTCGTCGTGTTCGCTCAAGCCAAGCTGAACGGCTTCGGCGGTCAGGTTGGCCACGATCTCGATCAGATTGAAATCCCGGTCGAGGTCGGAACCGGGCAACATTTCGCGGTCAATGCTCAAGGTGCCGATCACTTCGTCTTTGTAGATGATCGGTACGCAGATAAAAGCGACGTGCGAATTGCGGCCGCGGGCTCCGGTACGGTCGAGAAACTCCGGTTCACGCGAAATATCAGGGATTATGCGCGGCTTGCCTGACAACGCGACTTGCCCGGTAATACCCTCGCCCAGACGGTATTTGCCGCGCTGCATTTCGATTTCGCTCAGGCCGTGCGAGGCCTCGATAAAAAGCAAATCGCCCTTGCGCAGGGTAACCGTGCCGCGCAGAAGCCCCATTTCCCGGTATAGAATAGCCAGCACCTGTTTCAGCAGGGCGGATGCGTTTTTTTCGCGCATCACAACCTGGCTGATCTGGTTGAGCACCAGCATTTCCAAATTGGGGGTACGGTTCACCGGGGGCCTCCTGGCTTCATCGACAACGTTCGACGGCGCGTTTGATGGCGGGAGCGGCCCGGTCGATCACGGCACGGTCAACGCAGAAAGTCATGCGGACATGGCCGGCCCGGCCGAAACCGCGTCCCGGCACGGCGAGTACATGTTCGGCCAGAAGCGCATCGACAAACACGCGTTCGTCGGGCACGGGCGACTTCGGGAAAAAGTAAAACGCGCCCTTGGGCATCTGAAATTCGATACCGGCGGCGGAGAGGGCGGCGGCCATGGCGGCGCGCCGGTCGCGATAAATCTCAAGATCGACCTGAGCGTCGAGACAGGAAGAAAGAATCTGCTGGCCCAGAGCCGGAGCATTGACAAAGCCGAGAATACGGTTGCAGAGGATCAGTGCGTCGGTAAGTTTGTCCGCTTCGGCGATTTTGGGGGAGACGGCCACATAACCGAGGCGTTCGCCGGCCAGAGAAAGGTTTTTGGAGAAGGAGCCGATGATGACAGCGTTTTCAAAGCAGGAGGCGACGCCGGGCAGTTCGACGCCGTCAAAATTCAGAAAGCGGTAGGGTTCGTCGGCGATCACATATATGGCTCGGTTGTTGCGTCGTTCGGCGGCGGAGATGACTTGCGCCAGTTCATCGAGTTCGGCACGCGAATAGATGACGCCGGTCGGGTTGTTGGGGGAGTTGATGATGACGGCGCGGGTGCGCGGAGTGATGGCTCGCTCGATCGCGCCGATGTCCAGAGCAAACGTGTTTTCGCAGGTGGGGGCAGGAATGAGTACGCCGCCGTGATTGGCGGCATAAAAGTCGTATTCGACAAAATACGGTGACGGGGCGATCACTTCGTCGCCCGGTTCGAGTACAGCGTGAAAAAAAACGTTGATGCCGCCGGCCGCGCCGCAGGTGACAACGAGATTGCGTGCGGCCATATTTACGCACTGTTCGGCCGACACTTTGGCGGCGAGAGATTCGCGCAGTTGCGGATAACCGGCATTGGGCATATATCCGATGGCGAAGGGGCGGCCCGCGCCGGATGCAATGCGCTCAAGAGCGGCTTTGACCTGAGGCGGCGGCGGAAGATCGGGGTTGCCCAGGCTGAAATCATAAACATTTTCGTCGCCGAACTCTTTTCGCAGGGCGATACCGGCTTCGAACATGCGTCGTATCATCGACGAGTTGCCGAGAGATTTTTCCATATTTTCATTAAGATAGCGCATACGATCCTCCATTCGGTTTTCCGTACCAATTTCTTTTAAAATAGCATTGCAGGATAAGTTTGGCAATGGCAAAGTTGACAAAAATGTAATTTTAATGAAAGGAGCACATATTATGAAAGCACAAGGCAGGGAAATCAAGCCGCAGGATGCGGTGGAGGCGGCATTGTTGCGTCGTGCGCTGGGATTTCAGCAGGAGGAGTTGCACATAGAGGAGACAGTTGACCGCGAAACCGGCACGACGCTGACCACGGCCAAACGTCGTCGGGTGGTAAAAGAAATCGTGCCAGACGTGCGTGCGCTGTTGTTTTGGCTCAAGAACCGTAAGCCGGAGCGCTGGCGGGAAAAGCTTGAAGTGCCGGAAGAGATGCCTGATTTTGATTTTGACAGTGACGATGTAGAGTTGTAGAGGCCATTGTAAATGCTCGGCACAGCAGCCGCGCACGGCCATTGTAAATGCTCGGCACAGCAGCCGCGTAAGCGGCGTTAGGTCAAGGGCTTTGCCCTTGCGAGGAGTAGCAGAGGGCGAGCAGCCCGTAAACTCAAAACATCCTTACTCGAAGTGACGAGTACGGCGGTAGCCGCACGGAGGAACGGAGAGCGGGGGTTCCCCCAAAAGTACCCGAAGCCCGCGTAAGCGGAACCCGAGGCTCAAACGCCGAGGGTGGCAACTTTGGGGCTTTCAAACACAAAACATCATTACTCGAAGTGACGAGTACGGCGGTAGCCGCACGGAGGAACGGAGAGCGGGGGTTCCCCCAA
>JAQVVK010000213.1 GCA_028698975.1 Victivallaceae bacterium | reverse complement strand
CAACGGTGTGGTGTGGTTTCGCCGTCAGGCAGCCATTCCCGCCGAATGGGTCGGGCGTGAGCTGGTCGTGGAATTCTGCCCGATCGACAAGCAGGATATAACCTATATCAACGGCGAGGAGATCGGGCACACCGGGCGCGGTCTCGACGATTCGCTGTGGAACCAGCCGCGCCGTTACACCGTCCCGGCCCGTCTGGTCACCGGTACGACGCTGACGCTGGCGGTTCGCAATTACAGCTTCAAGTACGATGCCGGATTTCACGGCAACCCCTCCAGTATGCGGTTGTTTCCGGCGGACGCCGCCGACAAAAGTACCGCCGTGGCTCTGCAAGGCCAGTGGCGCTACGCGGTCGAATTCAAGACCGAAAAAGTCACGATGGGCAGCAACTCCATTCACGGACTGGGCGCGCCCAACCGCCCGACCGCGCTGTTTGACAACATGATCGCGCCGCTGATCCCCGGTGCTCTGCGCGGCGTCATCTATTATCAGGGGGAATCCGACGAGCGCAACAGCGCAAACTATCACCGCCTGATGCGCGATCTTGTTTCCGACTGGCGTTTCCGCTGGGGGTATGATTTTCCGTTTATTCAAGTGCTGCTGGCCGGATACGGCCCGGAGTGCCAGTTTGCCGGCGACCGCGAAAACTGGCCGTATATCCGCGAAGCGCAGCTTGCCGCCGCCGCCGACACCGGCAATCTGGTCGCCAGCGCAATAGACGTCGGCGACGTCAACGACATCCACCCGCTCGACAAAGTCACGGTGGGTTCGCGTCTTGCCGCCGCCGCGCTGGTGCAGACCTACGGGCGGCCGGGGCCGGGCACCGGGCCGATATTCCGCGAGGCGACGGCCGGCTGCGACGGCCGGTCGATGCGGCTTCGCTTTGACCACATTGGCGGCGGACTGTGCGTCAAAGGAGAAAAACTTGCCGGATTTTATGCAGCCGGGGAATTTTCGCATTTCGAACCGGTGCTCTTTCAGGAGGCGGAAGCCCGCATTGTCGCACCCGATACGGTGGAGGTAAGGTTGCCAGGCCGCGGCTGTGTTTCGGCGGTGCGTTATGCCTGGAGCGACAACCCGTCCGCGGCCAATCTGTATAATCAGGACGGATTTCCGGCCGCGCCGTTTCGCACCGACCGTGGAGTTCGCGGCGGGGTGGCGGAGGCGGGTTGCGACACAAAATAAACGGCGAAAACTTGATTTTCCGTCATTCGGAGTGTACCTTATCCCATACGGGAAACAGATGAAAATATGAACAGTAAATCTCGAAAACTTTTTTTGGCCGATTACTTGCTGACTCCGTCGCAGCGGATCGAAAGCGGAGCCGTGCTTTGCGAGGGTGATAAGATTCTCGCGGTGGGCGGGGAATCCGCCTTTTCCGAGGAGGACAAGATCGAGGTGGTGCGTCTGCCCAACGCCTATGTGACGCCCGGATTCATCGACTCGCACATTCACGGTGCGGGCGGTTTCGACTGTTCGTCGGTCAAGACGTCGATCAACCCGATCGACGCGATGAGCCGCCTGCTGGTCGAGCGCGGCATCACCGCGTTCATGCCCACGGTGGTGGCCTCCGCACATAAGACGATGCTGGACAATATTTCGCGGCTGGCCGCCGAAATCACCCGGGAGTTGCCCGGAGCCGACGCGCTCGGCATCAACCTTGAGGGGCCGTTTATCAACCCGGCCAAGCGGGGCGCGCAGGACGAATCGGCCATTGTGGAGGTCGATCTCGGCTTCGCCCGCGAACTTATCGCCGCCGGAAACGGTCTGGTCAAGATCATGACGTTTGCGCCGGAGCTTGACAATTCGACCGGCCTGATCGAGCTGCTGCTGGAAAATCATATCCGCCCCTCCATGGGTCACAGCATCGCCGACGAGCCGCAAACCTTGCGCGCCATCGACGCCGGGGCAAACCACTGCACCCATCTTTTCAACGGCATGCAGCCGCTGCACCAGCGCGACATGGGGCTGGCCGGCATCGCGCTGCTCGACCCGCGGGTCACCATCGAGCTGATCATCGACGGAAGGCATGTGCACCCGCGCATGGTCGATCTCGCCTGCCGCTGCAAAGCGTTGGATAAACTTATCGGTATAAGCGACTGCACCATGGCGGCCGGTATGCCCAACGGCGAATACCGGATCGGCCCGTCGTCGATCACGGTACGCGACGGATTTTCGCAGACCGAGTCGGGGGTGCTGGCCGGCACGACCACCATGCTTGACACCGGCTGGCACAGTCTGATGAGCTGCGGCCACTTGCCGGACACGCTGGCGGCGCAGGCGGTTACCGGCAATCCGGCGGCGGTGTTCGGTTATTCCGACCGCGGTTTGCTGCGGCCGGGCTGCCGGGCGGATCTTGCCTTTTTCGAGCGCAAGACCAACCGTGCGCTTATGACCGTCCGCCAGGGAGAAGTAGTATTCAAAGCGGAGCAGAAATGAGCACAGAATATCGTTTGCTTGACAGCGGCAATTTGCAGAAACTCGAACAGGCCGGCCCCTACCGGCTGATCCGGCCGGCATTGAACGCATTTTGGAAGCCGGAGCTTCCGGAAAGCGAGTGGCATGCCGCCGACGCGGTTTATACTCGCGACAGTTCCGGCAGCGGCAAATGGACTTTTCGCAATCCGCTGCCCGAGTCGTGGCAGGCGGTCTGGGGCGGATTCACGCTGGAATTGAAACCGACTTCGTTCGGGCATCTCGGCTTCTTTGCCGAACAGTTTCGCAACTGGGAGTTTATCCGCTCCGGCAAGGCCGGGCTGGATAAAAACGGGCGTGGGCTAAACCTCTTTGCCTATTCCGGTCTGGGTTCGATGGCGATGGCATCGACCGGAGCTGCGGTCTGCCACCTTGACGCTTCACGCGGCATGAACGAGTGGGGGCAGGAGATGCTGAAACTCAATCCGGCCATCCCCAGTTCGATCCGCTGGATCGCCGACGACGTAAACAAATTTGTCCGCCGCGAAGTCCGGCGCGGCACCCGTTACTCGCTGATCGCGCTGGACCCGCCGACTTTCGGACGCGGTTCAAGCGGCCAGCTCTGGAAGATCGAAACCGATCTGGTC
>JAQVVK010000050.1 GCA_028698975.1 Victivallaceae bacterium | reverse complement strand
CGCGCCGCGGTCGACGCCCTGCTCGCCGGAGTTTGGTGCGTCGTTTCCGCCACCGGGATCAAGGACGCGCTGACCGGTGAATTTGATATGGTTAAACTCATTGCATCTCCGGCTCTCATCGCCAATATGGGTGTTGAAGACGAATACGGCGCGGCGATGCCCTCCGAACGGGTGCTCAACCAAAAGAAACCGCTCAATTTCATGCTTGGCGAGCCGACCCACCTTAAATATATCGACCCGACCATGGCGCTCTCAAACTACGGGGCGTGGAAACTGGTCACCGCCAAAGACGGGCTGCCCGGCGGAATCATCAGGCCGACGGATATGGAGGAGGAGGCGATTTTTGAGTCGATCCGAAAATACGGTGTGATCCGCGATGAACTGGAGGAGTTTTTCAAATGAACCAATCGCATATGCTGTTAAAAGATATGATCCTTGCCGACGGCCGCACCGCCGACATATTGATCGAAGACAATCGTATTTCCAAGGTGGCCGCCAAGCTGGATCAGCCGGCGGGTGCGAAAGTTATCGACGGTCGCGGCCGTCTGGCGGCGGTGCCGCCGTTTTACAATATGCACACGCATTCGGCGATGACGCTGTTGCGCGGCTACGCCGACGATATGGAGTTGTTTAAGTGGCTCAATGAATACATTTGGCCGGCGGAGGCGAAGTTGACCGGCGATGACATATACTGGGGCACCCGGCTGGCCGCACAGGAGATGATCCGGGGCGGCACGGTGTTTATGAACGACATGTACTGGTTTCAAAAGGACACGGCGCGGGCGGTCGAAGACTCCGGATTGCGGGCGATGATCGGCTGTATGTTCATGTGCGACGGCAAGGGCGAACTTCTGGCGCGCAACCGGGTCGAAAATGCCGAATTGCTGGAGAAATACAGCGATGGCGGCCGTGACGGACGCATTGCGATCAACCTTGCTCCGCATGCGGTTTACACCGTGAGCGAAAAGGTGTTCCGCGACGTGGCGGAGGAGGCGGCCGCCAAGGATCTTTATATTCATCTGCATCTGGCCGAAACCGCCAAGGAGGTTGCCGACTGCCGGGCGGCGCACGGCGGGCTGACCCCGACCGCCTATCTGGACAAACTCGGCCTGCTGGGGCCGAAGACGCTGCTGGCCCACTGTGTGCATCTTACCGAAGAAGATATCGCGATCTTGCGTGAACGCAAATGCGTGCTCATAAATTCGACCTGTTCCAATCTCAAGCTGTGTTCCGGGCGCATGCCGTACTTTGAGGCGGTCACCCGGGGCGGCTGTCGACTCGCCATCGGTACGGACGGAGCGTCGTCGTCAAACAATCTCTCGATGTTCGAGGCGGCCAAATTCACTTCGCTGGTGGCCAAAGAGCGGGCCGGCGATCCCACGGTGGCTCCGGCGGCGGAGGTGTTCGCCATCGCCACCCGGGGCGGAGCCGAGGCGGTCGGTCTGGATGCCGGCGAAATAGCCCCCGGCAAGCTGGCCGATCTGATGCTGATCGATCTGGATTCCCCGCTTATGATCGGAGATTACAGTCTAATTTCCAATCTGGTGTATTCGGCCGACACGAGTGTGGTCGATACCGTGATCTGCAACGGACGGGTGCTTATGGAGCACCGCGTGGTGCCGGGCGAGGCGGAGGTGCTGGCCGAAGCCCGTAAGTGTTGCCGCCGTATCGCGGGATTTCGCCGTTGAACGGGGCGTTTTACAAACTTGAGGTCTATGTGCCGGTCGATCATGCCGATCGGCTCAAGACGGCATTGGCCGGGGCGGGGGCGGGGCGCTGGGGCGGCTATGACTGCTGCATGTGGGAGACGGCCGGCACCGGCCAGTTTCGTCCGCTTGAGGGCAGCAACCCCTTTATCGGCACACCGGGGGCGATCGAGCAGGTCGCCGAGAAAAAACTTGAGATGCTGGTCGCCGGCGATGCGCTTGCGCAGGTGCTTGTCGCGTTGCGGGCCAATCACCCTTATGAAACACCTGCCTTTTATTACTGGGAAGTAAAAATATCGTGAATTCACTTTTTATATCGGAACTTTGGCGAAACCCGCAATTCTTTTTGGTGGCGTTTTTCTTCGTGGTGTTTTCGGTGTCGTGCCATGAATTCATGCACGCATGGGTTGCGCTTAAACAGGGCGATCCGACGGCGGCCGACCGCGGGCATCTGACACTGAATCCATTGCGGCAGATGGGCTTGTGGTCGCTTATATTGTTTGCATTTGTTGGTATCGCGTGGGGGGCGGTACCGGTCAATCCGGCCAACTTCCGGCACCGGCACAGCCGGGCTTTGGTGGCCTTGGCCGGGCCGTCGGCCAATTTGATGCTGGGGATCATCTTTGCGTTGGTGTTTGCGCTGGTGCCGCTGCCGGAGGTGACGCGCAACAATCTCGTGTACGGGGCCGCGCTGAACTTTGCGCTGCTGCTGTTAAATTTGCTGCCGGTGCCGGGGTTGGACGGCTGGTCGGTGTTGGCGGACTTCTTTCCCAAGATAGAGCGGTGCGACTCAGAATGGATCAAGGGAGCTTTTTTTGTTTTGATCGCGCTGGTATTTTTCTTCATGGAGTATTTGTGGATAGCCGCCGGACTCATGGTCTCCTGCGTGGTTGGTCTGATAACCTTGATTGCGGGGTGAGCCGTAATGAAAAGAATTGAAGTGGCCGCCGCCGTCATTCGCCGTGCCGGTCGGGTGCTGATGACTTCGAGGCCGCCGGACAAGCCGCCGGAGGGGTGGGAATTTCCCGGCGGCAAGCTGGAACCCGGCGAAAGTGCCAACGAAGCTTTGGAGCGTGAAATGCTTGAGGAGCTGGGGTGTCGGGTGGTCGCCGCCGATGAAATATTCCGGGTGGAATCTTTGCGCGGCGACCGGTTGATAGTGCTTCATTTTCTGCGGGCGTTTCTGCTTGAGCATGAGACGCCGGAGCCGCGCGAGGGGCAGCAGTACAGTTGGGTCGCGTTGTCCGGCGCAGCCCCGGCGGGGTTGCTCGGCCCGGATTTGCCGGTCTGGCGTTTTATCGCACTTGACAAAAGGTGAAATCAATAGTAGATTATATTCGTATGGGGGGAGGTCATGCGATGAGGATTCTGCGACGGATGTTTCGTCTGGTTAAGGTGCTTTTGTGGTTTTTCGCCTCCGGTTTGTACGTATCCATACACAACCGCGACAAGGGTTGGGTCGGGGTGGCATGCGCGGCGTATTGGGCACGGGTCTGGGCGTCGCGGAGTGCGAAGCTGGCCAATATAAAGATCAAGTCGCATGGTTCGCAGGAGGGGTTCCCGGGGGGATTGATTGTCTGCAATCATCAGGGGTATCTTGACATCATCGCCTGCGCGTCGCTGTTCAAAATACGTTTTGCTCCGAAGATCGAGATAAAACATTGGCCGTTTCTGGGGTGGCTTCTGGGGTTGAACCGTCCGGTCTGGGTGGATCGCTCCAGCCGTCAAAAAGCGGGCGAGGTGGAAACCGAGATACGGGAGACCATGCTGCATCATATATCGATGTTGGTTTATCCGGAGGGCAAGACCGGCGACGGCAGCGAACTTCTGCCGTTTAAGTCAACCCCGTTTCAGGCGGTGATCGAAACCGGTCGGCCGGTGTTGCCGGTACTGCTTTTTTACTCGTCGGATCCGGCCGACGGCGACGGCGGGCCGCTGGGCTGGCATGGGTCGATGTCATTTCTGCCGCATGTGTGGCGGGTTTTGGGTTTGCGCAGCGTGACGATCGACGCTTATATACTGCCGTGGATAACGCCGCTGCCGGGGGAGGATCGCAAGCAGTTGACGACGCGGTTGCGTGAAATAATGGCGTGTGAATATGACAGGCTTCGTGGACGGAGCGCGGGGGAAAAATGAGTAGCGGAGAAAATATTTTCAGTGGATTTATGGCTGCGCTGACGCTCTGTTGCGATTGGGTGCCGGAGCGGCTGAAACACCGTTTTGACCCGGCGAAAGGGGATGCGGCGTCGACGTTGATCTGGACTCCGGTGGCGGGCGCACTGCTGGGGGTGTTGCCGGTGGTGTTGGGCGGCTTGACCGGGGTGCTCTTCAATCGGGTGGCCGGGGCGGCGGTATTTGCCGTGGCGGCGTTGTTTGTGCTGGACTGGAAGGATTCCGGGCGCGGGTTGGGGCTGCTGGTCTCGTTGTTTGTGCTGCGTACCCGGGGATATTCGACTTTTGACGCGTTGCCGCGGCTTAATCATGATCTTTCCGGGCCTTTGACCGTGCCGGTCGGGGCGGTATTTCTGCCGGTGCTTACGATGTGCAAGCTCGGGGTGCTTTTTTTGCTGGCGTATTATGAAGAACGGCTTTATTTTGTCGCGGTGACGGCGGGAGGCGCGGCGGTGCGCGGGATGCTGCTTACGCTGCCGCGGATCGGAGCGAAGCGGGTACCGGCGTTTGACTTGACGTCGGCGCAGGCGGGGCGCATGTGGATTTCGGCGGCGGCGATTGGAATATGGCTGTTGTTCTTTTATCCGTTGGGAACGGTGATTGCCGGAGCGGTTGTATTTATTGCGGTACGGGAAAGCGGTCGATATTTTATGCGCGAGTATAGCGGAGTAAGCGGTGACTTGGTGAATTTGGCCGGGGCGGTGACGGAGTTGGTTTTGCTGGTATTGGGAATGTTGTTCTTCAAATAGGCGTTGAAAAAGTGTTTTAAAATGTTTTTTCTCCTTGAAAAAACCTAAAAGCGGTTATATATTAAAAAATATCACGGGCGGTTAGCTCAGTTGGTTAGAGCGCTGCTTTCACACGGCAGAGGTCACGTGTTCGAGTCACGTACCGCCCACCATTTTGTATTTCTCGCCGATCAGACCCGCTGGTCGGCTTTTTTATTAAGAAGAACGCCGGGAAATCCACCGATAAATCCTACGGTTGATTTTCTCCATTGCGTAATTCCCGCGGTGAACAGCCGAAGAACTTGCGGATGTCGCGGGTGAAGTGTTGTGGTGCCTGATAGCCGAGACGCAAGGCGATTTCCTTGATGGGCAGTGAATTTTCGCGCAGGAGCTGCTCGGCGCGCTGAAGCCGGAGTTTTTGCCGGTATTGTTTTGGGGTCAGCCCGATATGTTTTCGGAAGAGGGCGGCCATGCCGGAAACGGTGATATTAAGCTCTGCCGCCACTTGGGCAAGCTCGAGCGGTTTGCCGATGTTAAACTCGAAAATTCGTATAATGTCGCTGAGCGGCACCGGCAGGTGTTTGGGGGCTCGCCCGGCCATTTCGAGCAAAAACTGCATGGTCAGCCCGGCGATGCGCGGAGCGTCGTGAACGTCTTTATTTGTCAGCAGTTTCAGGAGTTCTTCAAAAATGGCGACCGGCGGGCCGCTTTCACCCAGCTTGAAATATATGTGTTCACTGAAAAGTTCTGAGAAATGTTGACCGACAATGTTGCCGCAGACGCCGATGCTCCACTTGTTGCAGAACTTGTCTTTGGCCACCTCCAGGCGGTTGAATTCCCCGCTGGGCAGCAGATACGCCTCGCCGGGGCGGATGATTTGCGTCCGGTCGCGGTAGGTGATGCTGATCTCTCCATTAAGCGGCAATTCAAATGAATATTGCGTCGGGTTGCGGTGCTCATAGAAATAGTTTCCCGGGCAGTGCGAACAGGAAACAAACTCCGTCCACACCGGGTAGTTGCATTTGCGCCCGAAGTCCCAGTCTGCGCTGAGTGATTTCTCGCGCGCTGCGGAGAAGACCGCAGAGGCGAAACGGTATAATTCTTTTCTCTCCATGCCGTTAAAATAATACACCAATCATGGCATTGCAAATAAAAATGGTAACTTTTTATCTATTTTTGATAATTAATTAAGAAAAAAAGCTATTCCATGCTTCCTGTTATTGTGGTATAATAAAAGAGAGGAAACAAGAAAACCAACACGGAAAGTTTTGCCGACAATGGATTTCAATTTTGAAAAAAACCGGATCCCGGAGATCGTTATCGACCGCTGCCCGGAGTTTATAGGACTTTATGACGTGGCGTGGCAGTTGGCCGCCCGGCATATCACCGAATCCCCGAATATGCCGGTGCACCGCTACATGGACGAAGCGTTTGAGCCTAGCCGTGTCTGGATTTGGGACAGCTGCTTCATGACCTTCTACTGCCGTTATGCCGCCGATTTCTTCCCCGGCATTGAGACGCTGGATAATTTTTACTCGCTCCTGTACGACCGCTCCGCCGGCGAGTGTTTCGTGCATCACGCCGACAATCCGCCGTTGTTTGCGTGGGCCGAGTACGAATACTTCAAGTTCACCGGCGACCGCAAGCGGCTTGAACGGATTTTGCTGCAAAAACAGTATCTGCAAAGACATTACGATTTTATAGAAAACATTCATTTCGGACAGCGTTTCCCATCGGTATTTTGCCTGAACACCCTGCAAAAGAATGAATGCGGCTATCTGTGGAGCGGCGTCGCCTCCGGCATGGACAACACGCCGCGCGGCAACGGCATTCAGAACAATCTTTACTGGGTGGACATCGTGGCGCAGCAGGCGTTGAGCGCGATGTATATCTCAAAACTGGCGAAAATTATGGGCGATGGCGCAACCTCGAGACTTTTTCATGCCTATTACGAGGAAAAGAAAGAACTTCTCAACTCCCGGTTTTTCGATCAGCACGACGGCTGTTACTACGACATTCACGCCGCCACGCATGACGCCTGCCGCAAGCTGACCCCCGCCAGTTTCTGGGCGTTGCTGGCGGAAGTGGCCGACCCGGATATGGCGCGCCGGCAGGTGGCCGTGCTGCGCGACCCCGCGCTGCTGGGCGGCGACCCGCCGATACCGTCGATTTCGCGGTCGGACTGTGATTTTGAGCCCGACGGCCGCTACTGGCGCGGCGGCGTCTGGCTGCCGACCAGTTACATGACGATAAAGAGCCTTGAGAAATATGGTGAATTTGAACTGGCGGCAAAGCTGGCCGAGCAGACCGTGGCGGCGATGGCGCGGGTTTACCGCAAGTTCGAGCCGCATACGATTTGGGAGGTCTATTCGCCGACCGCCGACCGCCCCGCCGCCGGGAAGCGGCCCGATCGGTCGGTTCGCCCGGATTTCTGCGGTTGGTCGGCCTTGGGGCCGATCTCGCTGGTGATCGAAAACGTCATCGGTATCTATGATATTGATGCGATGAATCATACCATGCGGATCTACCGGCGGCGTCAGGGGCGGCACGGTGTGCGCAACCTGCGTTTCGGCGATGTGTGCTGCTCGGTAATGCTCTACGACGACCGCATCGAGGTGGAGACCGACCGGGCGTTTACGCTCTTGACGCAAAACGGCGAATACACCTGTAACCCGGGCTGTAATATTTTTGAAAACGAACCCCAATTGCAACATAAAGAGGTATGTATATGAAAACCCGAAGAGTATCATTCACCCTTATCGAACTTCTGGTCGTGATCGCCATCATCGCGATTTTGGCCGCGATGCTGCTCCCCGCCCTGAACAAGGCGCGCGACGCATCGAAAACCGCCGCCTGCGTCAGCAACCTGAAGCAGTTCGGTCTTGCCATGAGTCAATATACCGGGGATTACAAAGATTGTTTGCCGCCGCTTTCTCCGATATACGGCACATTAAATAATTCTCAGGGCGCCTGGACTTACCGGCTGTCCGGTCTTTACAAAAACGACAACAATAACAACGAAGTTTCCGGTGCGTATGTGCCGTTCAAGCTGTTTTCCTGTCCGGGGGTCGGCGCCGATGTTTTGAGCCTGTCAACGGCAACCGGTTACGGCGACCGGCTTTACCGCAGTCAGTACGGCATAAACCTCGGCATGGTCACCCCGATCGGGCGCGGCGGAGTGAAGTTCAGTAATGTCAACTCGGCATCTACAAAAAATGCTTATTTGATGTCAAGCGTAAAAGTGACGACGCTCCGCAGCACGTCGGAAAAGATGCTGATTTCCGACGTCGGAAGTCAAAAATCGGGCAACTCGAAGGGCATGTATTATTTTGTTCCGTTTCAACGTGTTAACGGCGAGTATATCCCCAGCCCGCGTCATGGCAGCCGCCGGGCGTTGAACATGCTGTATGTTGACGGTCACGTCGGGACGGTGAGGCCGGATAATGCCGACGGGCTTTGGAGTCCGGGCAATTTCACCACTGCGCCGTTTCTTCCGAATGACAGCGAGTGCCAAAAGAAATATTACGCCTACGGGGAGGAGATGTGATGACCGGTTTTCTCAAAAGAATCATTTTGCCGGTTGCGGTTGTTGGCTTCCTGACCGCCGGAGTATTCGCCAAAGAGTACAAATTGACCGTTTCCGAGAGCGATCCGGGCAAATGGGTGTTCCAGCCGGGGGCGACGGTGCCGGTACGGGATGGTCAGAAGATCATCCGAGCCCAAAGCGACGCTGGCGGCCGGGTGTTTGCCGTGCTGCAGATCCCGCCCGGTCGGCTTCGTGGGGATGTTATCCGTTTTCGCTGCGAGGTCAAGGCGGAAAACGTCAGCGAGCCGCCCAACTCATGGAACGGCGTCAAGTTCATGTTGGTCTACAAAGACAAGTACGGCATAGTCCGTTACCCTCAGGCGGTATTCCGGCATGGCGGCAATCTGAATTTCGATTTTACAAAGGTAGAATTTGTTGTACAAGTTCCGAAAGACGTTTCGCTTACCCTGAATTGCGGGATAGAGCTGTCGACCGGTGCCGTGGAGTTTCGCAATATATCGATAGAGGAAATCCCGTTCAAGAAGTATTGGGCGGAATTGTTTCCGCCGCCGGTAAAACTGCCGGAAGACTTCAAGTGTGAATATTCCGAAGCGGTGAAAAATATGCCGGTCTGCCGGGGCTTCATGTCTTCCACTCAATACCGCAAGGGCGACATCGACGAAATGGCGAAATGGGGGGCAAATCTGGTTCGCTGGCAGATACAGCGCAGTTTCGCCAAAGTCGACGCCGAGATGGATATAGACGATTTCAATCGCTACATCGATTCCAAGCTCGATGAGATGGAGCAGATTTTCGCCGATTGCAGACGCTTGGGGATCAAAGTCATTCTTGACGTTCACGCGCCTCCGGGGGGATTGATCGACGGCAAAAACATGAGAATGTTTTTTGAGTCGAAATACCGTGACGCCTTCATCGACACCTGGCGGCGGATAGTTCAGCGCACCCAAAAGGATAAGGACGTTCTCTATGGTTACGATATCATCAACGAGCCGCGGCAGCAGCGCAAGACGCCCGATGATTATCTCAAGGTGCAGTACGAAGTCGCCAAGGCCATTCGCGAGATTGACCCGGAGACTCCCATCTTGATCGAGTCCAACAACAGCGCCTCACCGGGTGACTTTGCGTATCTCGCGCCGTTGCCGTTGAAAAACATCATCTATCAGGCGCATATGTACAGCCCTCTCCAGTTTACCCATCAGGGCATCGGGGGGCAAAAGGTCGGGGCGGTATATCCCTCACTGACCGGCGGTGAGAAAATCGACAAGGAGTCCCTGCGGGAAAATTTAAATGAAGTTCGCCGTTTTCAGCAAAAATACGGAGCCAGGATCCTGATCGGTGAATTCAACGCCATCGTCGGTGCGGACGGGGAGCATGAGTGGCTCTACGACGTGATTGATATTATGGAGGGGTATAAGTGGGATTGGTGTTATCACGCTTTCCGTGAGTGGGGCGCATGGAGCCCGGAACACATCGGAGGCTGGAATAACGGCAAACATTGGTTGAAACGCCCGGCGGAGGGCACATTGCGCAAAGAGTTGCTGACCGCGTTTTTCAAGCGCAATCATGAGGAGCCCGGCTCCGTCAAGGCCGTCCCGCGTGACAAGTTTGTCAAGCCCAAGCCCAAGGTCATCATCAATACCCGCGACATTCGTTTTCCGGGTTGGAAACATGATTTCAAAACCTCGATCAGTGATAATCTCGTAAGGGCGGAAAACAATGCCAATGCTAAAGTCATCGGCTTTTACAGCCGCCAGTTTCAGGTGACTGCCAACGGCAAATACCGGGTGGTTTTTGAGGCGCGCGGCACGGCGGGACTTCAGGTTGCGTTTACCGGAACCGACCGGATTGATTTGAAAAATGCCGCGGGAGTGGTGAGAATACCGCTCAACGGGCAAAAATGGTCTGATATCCAGATGCCGCTTCCGGTTTCCAAGAGTTGCAATGGCGCGTTGTCGATTTTTGCCTGGGATCAGCCGGGCCGCTGGTTTGAAATACGCAATTTCCGGGTTGAATCACTCTAATATACGAGGCGGTGAAAGCAAGAAATTTTTGTTTTGAAAAGAGAGTTTTTTGAGAAAAACGAGAAAAAGACAGTAGCTTGACAAAACCAAACATTGAAGGGGCGAAAAAATGGCTGAAATCATCGTTGCATCAGGGGAAACCTCAAGTGGATTGAACATCCCGAACGACGGCACTCCGTTGACCGTGCAAAACGGCGGAACCATTGTCAACTGTGTCATCGCCGAGGATGGAACTGCGGCTCTTGCCGGTGTCGGGGGGAGTGTTAAAACTATTGCAGAAGGTACTATTATCGAAAAAGGCGGCCTTATGAGCGCCAACCAGGGCTGGATCTCCGGTGCTACGGAAGTCCGTTCTCTCGGCGTTGTCACGCTCAACAACTATACCAGCATGTTTGCCGGCACCGTCAGCTCCGGCGGCACACTTAATATTTCCACCGGCGGATATGTGAAGGCAGTTAATGCCCAATCCGGTGCGAAAATCATTGTTTCCGGTACGAATGCCCGACTTTATGCCAGCGGAGCCGGCAACGTGATGTACGGAGTGGAGCTTAAGGGCGGCCTGGTCAGTGCCTATAACGAAGCGAAGATATACGGAGCCAAAGTGACCGGCGGCAATATGTTTGTTCTGAGCGGGGCCGTCGCCTATGACGTGACCGAAAATTATTATATGGTGGTTTCAAACGGAGGCAGCGCCTATCGCACCGTTATGCTCGGCGGATCTCTTGTCGTTTCAAATTCGCTCGCTTCCGGTACTATAATGAGTGGCGGAACTCTTAATGCCCGCGGTAATGCGCAGGTTTACGGTACCACCGTTAACGGTGGTTTTCTGGTCGCCAGCGCGGCTACTGCCTCCGTTTCCGGGTTCACGGTAAACGCGACCGGAGAGCTTCGCGTATCGGGCGGTTGTTTTGCTTCCGGCGGCACGATCTGCGCCGGCGGCAAAATGAATGTTTGGGGTGGTACTGTAACCGGGGTTAATGCCCAATCCGGTGCGACGGTCGTTGTTTCCGGCGCGAATGCCAAACTTTATGCCAGCGGCGCCGACATCGTGATGTACGGGGTGGAACTTCAGGGCGGTACGGTAAGTGCCACCGCCGAAGCAAAGATACACGGTGCCAACGTGACCGGCGGCAATATGTACATTCAGAACGGGGCAATCGGATCTGGCGTCTCAGTTCAGGCAGGTGCGAACCTTGACATTTCCGGTGGAACGGTTTGCAATGCGGAGGTATATTCCGCCGCCAACGGTGGCATGGGGGTGATGACGGTTTCCGGCGGTGCCACCGCAATCAACACCATCATTAATAACGGCGGCAAACTCAACACCTATAGCGGTGCGCAGGTTTCCGGCCTTACCTTGAACGACGGTTTTGTCAGTCTCAACGGCGGCATGGTTTCCGGTGCGGTGCTGTCCGGAACCGAGATCAACACCGACAAGGGCAAACTCAATGTCCGCAGCGGCGCGACGGTTACCGACACGGTGGTTTCCTACGGCGGATTGTTGCGGTTCGAATCCGGCGGCGGCACGGCGGACGGTCTTACCACGGTCTATTCCGGCGGTATGGTCGATGTTAAGGAAAACGGCACGATTGCCAAGCTCGATCTGGTGACCGACGCCGATTACGACTTTGGTACCGGCACCGCGACCGAATACACCATCAACGGGCAGAGTTTGATCGACAACAAGTATTTCAGCGGTGACACCGCCTATGTGCTTGATGCGGCTAATCTGGCGGTGACGGTGGGTGCGGCGGTCGACAATTACAGTAAGTTGACCGGCAAGGACGCCGAACTTACCGCCATTGCCACCGACGACGGCAAGACCACTTATGCCGGTACGCTCGATAACACCTATACCGATACCAACACCGCATTCTATGCGGCCAAAGGCAATGCGGCGAACGCGCAAAAGGTCATCCTTGACTTCAATGGCGCGACCGCCAACAAGCCGGTCTGCGGCGGCGGAGCGGCCGGAGCGACCATTGCGGCGGAGCTGGAGGTAAATGTGGCTGGCGGCAGTGCGAACTATGTTTACGGCGGCGGCCAGAGCTTCAATACCGGAGCTGCGAAGGTCAACGTCAACGCGGGCGGCACGGGTGGAACCGTTTACGGCGGAGCCAATCTTGCCAATGGAGCCACCGGCCTGTGCGCGACCACGCTTAATATCGCGGGTAAGCT
>JAQVVK010000212.1 GCA_028698975.1 Victivallaceae bacterium | reverse complement strand
ATCTTGGCGATGAGGTCTGCGATATTTTTAGAGAGCTGCGGTATGGCGAGTTCGCCGATGGCGGTGCCGACAAGTTTGATTTTTCCGGAGAGGGTGGAGAGCAGACCGTCGAGAGTCTGAGATTGTTTAGCCATAAGGCCGCCGTATTTGCCGCCTTCGCCGCCGAGGGAGATGAGGGCGTTTTCGAGCAGGGTAAAGGAGAGTTCGCCGCGTTCGCCCATTTTACCGATTTCGGCGGTGCTGACGCCGATGGAGTTGGCGAGGGCGGCATAGATGGGCACGCCGCGTTCGGCGAGCTGGTTGAGTTCTTCCGCCTGAACCTTGCCTTTATTGGCGGCTTTCATGTAGATATTGACCATTTCGCCAAGTCCAGAGCCGGTACCGGAAGCGATGTTGCCGAGGAATTCGAGTTTACCGGTGAGGGCTGAAGCCTGGACATTGGCGGCGAGGAGGCCGCGTCCGGCTTTGATGACTTCATCGGGCTCGAAGGGGGTAACGTCGGCGAACTGCATGAGGTCGGCAATGGTGCTTTTTGAGGCTTCGACCGAGCCAAGCATGACGTCGAACGCCACGCGGGTTTTTTCCATTTCCGCACCGAGGGCGATAGTATCCTTGACCATTTTTCCAACTGAGAGGCCGCCGAGGGTGATCCCGGCAAGCATCATGAGCTGGTTACGGGCGTCGGCCACCGCAGTGGAGGTCTGCTGGCGGAACTGTCCCATGGCCCGGCGGTGCTGGGTCATGTCAGTGGTGAATCTGGTGCGAAATTCTTGCATGGTGTTTTAGCTGGGGTTAAGGGGTGAATACTGGACTAGTCCGACGGGTCGGACAAGTCGGACGGGGGGAACGCTGGCGCGGTCCGTACGACGGACGGCGTTTGTACTGCGCCTGCGGCGCGGGAAGGCTACTGGTGAGAGAGCGCCATGATCCGGTTCCAGGCTTCCTGGTCTTTGGTGGGTCTGGAGACGTTTTCCTTGCCGTTTTTTATCGCCGCCTGCACCAGCAGATAGCTGAAGGTGGTGAAGGGAAGTCTCCACATGAGCTCGAAGAGCGAGAGCGAGGGGACTACGCTTGCGGCGATCGCCGCGAGGCTGGTCAGATATTCTACATCTCTGCGGCATTTTTTTTTACCTCCTTGTTGTTTTGGGGAAGCCAGTCGAAGCCTCCGGCCAGGGATAAATACATTTGGATATCGTTGATGGCGTCGGCGATATTGAACGATCCGAGTTTGAGCCCGAAGTCGAGGGCGGCTTCATCGAAAGCCGCCTGGGCGTCGGCAAGGTTTTTGCGGTGCTCGGCGATGACGATGAAGACTTCGGGAGACATGGCGTCTTTGAGTGAGTTTTCGAGACGCTCTATTTGTTCGGAACGGCGTTTCACCTTGAGTATCGGGGCCACCGCCTGTTCGCGTTTGGCGAACAGATAGAGGGCGTGGAAGACGTCGAGGTCTTCGACCGGCCGTTCGACGTCGCTTTCATCTTTGGGCATGAAAGGGCTGTCTATCGCTTCCAGGAGGCAATAGACTGCGGCGGCGGGAGCGGGAAAGGAGCGTCCGGCTATTTCGATATTGCCGCCGGTGGCGACGGCGAGCTCGAGGGCGGCGTTTTCCTTTCCCTGCGCGGGTTCGTTCATGAGGCGGTCGAATTCGGCGTCGGCCGCGACCGCGCTGGCGGTTTTTTTATCCATTAGAGCGCCTCAAGGTTAGCGGAATCGGAAGCTTTCATGGTGATGGAAAGCTTGACGAAATCCTTGTTGTTTTTGGTTTCATTGACGGCGGTAACGAGGCCGTTCCATTCATCGACGGTAGCGATGGAGCCGACTTCTGGCGGGGTGCCGTCGGTTTTCAGCAGGCCTTCGTATTTGCGTTCTACGCTTTTGGAATAGGCTTTCATCTCAATGACCTTGCCGGTTTCGTCCTCGGCGGTGGCGATTTCAGCCGTCTGATCAATATTGACTTGATTTACGACCATGTAGGTTTTAGTTTCTCCGGCTCCGAAAGATAGGATACTTGCCATTTTTTATGTTCCTTTTATGCTTGGCATGACGCCATGGTGTTCACCGTGAACACATAGGCGACATGCGAATTATCGAGTTCAAGGCTGCGGAAGTCTTTGAGGAAATATTGAACCTCATCGATTTCCAGTGGTATGCCCGGGACGTCTCCAGTGAGAGCACTGGAAACTTTATCCAGCAGGGCATAGGACGCCTGCGCCTGATCCTCGACCAGGCGCAGTTCATCAACGACGATGATTGCGAGTTCGAGTTCGCGGTAAGCGTTGACGTCGGAGAAGTCGCCGCCGCCGACGCAGACGATGGCGGCGGGGAAAAAAGACAGTTCCGGCAGCAGCTGGAAAAGGTGTTCGTAGCCCGACAGGCAGAGTACGCGGACTTCCCTAAAGAGGGGGGACGGGTCGGACGGGTCGGACAAGGGGGACGCTGGCGCGACTGGCAGGGCCGTCAGGATGGCGGCGAGGCTTGTGGCGGCGTCATATATCAGTGGGTATTCCATAATTTTTGCTCCTTGTTGTAGAGTAAGAGGGCTTCACGGGCTCCGATGCGGCGTACGCGGTCATCGGACGGGAACCAGGGATCGGGACGCTGGACGGAGCGTTTTGACAGAACAAAGAGGGCTTTGAAGTCGCCATTCTTTTCGCTGTAGCCGAGCAAGCGGGTGCCGGGGAGTTTAAACAGGGGTTTGCCGGCGTCGGCGAATTCGGCGGCGGTTTTGCCTCGCGCTTCCTTGGTTATGGGAATGGTCAGCGCGTTTTTGTTTTTTGGTTTGATGACGCCGCCGTACTGTTTGATGGCGGCGCCGGTGTGATCGGACGACACGTCGGCGGCATTTTCGGAAACCGTGCGTACCCGGATGGAGCGCGCGAGGTCATACCAGTAGCGGCGTCCGCCTTTTGCCCGGGCGTTGTCGCGGGCTTCGCGGGCGACGGTTTGCGCCCAGTTTTTGACGAAAGCGGTACGGTTGCGCAACATGCGCACCACTTTGGCCAGCATGGGGTCGAGGTCGGGGGTTTGGAGGGTTACTTGCATGGCGGCGCCTCCCGAAAGGAACTAGTCG
>JAQVVK010000211.1 GCA_028698975.1 Victivallaceae bacterium | reverse complement strand
ATAGTTATTGGGCACGATAAAACTGAACCCCGGCTCCCGCCAGCCGACCAGCAGAATAAACCCGGCAAGTTCATGAAAACGCTTAATATTCCCATCCGGAGTGCCGAAGCAAATGACCGTGTCCTCGCGGGTGACCGTCGCCATACGCGCATCTTCGCCATCGCTCAACAGCCAAACTTCGATCGAATACTCGCCGTCAAGCTCGTCATGAAGTTTTGTGAACATCGTTTCAATGAGCGGATTGCAGATATTTGAGGCGACTTCCGCAATAATAAGCCGACGCGGACCGCGCTCAAAAGTTTCGATACGGCGCACCGCGTCTTCGTGAATAAAGGTTCGCTTCCCGCGACGCTCGATTACCCCGGCGGATATCTGGCGGGCCAGACCGGCACGAACGGTCGTCCGGCTCAAATTAAGACTTTCCGATAGTTTCTGCTCGGACGGCAGCCGGCCGCCCGGCACCAGATACCCGTCCAATATCCTCAAATAAATCCGTTCACAGAAACTGTCTGTCTTGTTTGCCAATTTGTTGTTCATTGCCGATCACACTTATAACAAATTTTTGGATTGCATCCCTGAATATGCTTTGCGAAATGATCTTTACAAATCTGACTCCGCAAAGCTTATAAAACATCAGGAATATATACCCCCCATTGACATATTGCAACCCGATTATTGTCTTTTTTAAATACCGTCACTACCCGATATTTGCACCTGTCCATTGTCCTCCGGTGCTTCCACCCGCTTGCCGAGGTCAACAAAAAGCCGCCGCAGGTCGAGAATACCGCCAATGAAGAACCATACCGTCGTGAAAACACTGACCGCACCCGGCACCGCCAGCGTGACCACCCAGAGATAATCACCCCACCATGAATCCGGCATCGGGTGAAAAATATTCAGGATGAGCACCGAGAAAAACGCCACGCCGACCTGCCAGACAAACGAATAGAAAAACACAAACCATGCGGTGAGTTTGTCGCCCAGCGAGTATTCCGAAGTTATACCGATAAGTTTTTCCCAAACATTTCGCCACGACCAGCTTTCGCCTTTAAGCGTCGATTCGCCGTCGTTGTACTTGCCGCGATGCAGCAGCTTGTCAAGATCGTATGGCTTGTAGGTGAGCAGCGAGCCGGCGACGTAGCCGATCACCGCGAGCACCATCGAAATAAAGAAGATCTCATACGAATTGATCGGGAATTTGACCGCGTCCATCTTCCAGTCGATCCACGGCATGAAAGGCGCACTCAGACGGCGCAGCACGATATCGATGTCGCCCACCCAGCCGTGACGCTCGATGAAGGGATAGATCGAAATCGCCCAGTTCTGTTGAAACACCAGCCCGAGCAGCGACGTCCCGGAGCCGAAGATAATCGCGCACCAGGCCCCGACCAGATTGCCGAATCGGGTGTACAACCCGCCCAGCATGATCGGCCCGGCTCCGCCGATCCACAACGCGCACATGATGGTCGTGAACATATTGATGTAGTCGAGCTGGCGAAACAACAACCCCACCGCCAGGAAAAAGACGGTCACGCCTACCGCGGTGGATCGCAGCAGCAGCAGATGTTTGCGCGGCGAGAGGCGTTCCTTGAAGAACGGCAGAAACACGTCCTGCACCAGACTGCTTACCGAGCTGAAGATACGACTGTCGTCGGTCGAAATAAGCAACATGAGCATCAACAGCGCGAACAACCCCGCCAACCCGACCGGCAAAAGATTGCGCAGCGTGAGCGGCATCATCATCTGGCTGTAAAGCGAGCGGTATTGCTGAAATTCGAAACGCCCCTCCGGGGTGTCTCCGAGAGCTTCCTTGATCGGGGCCATGTGCCGGGTATCGAGGTTGTCGGCCTGCGACAGCGGGGCGGACGTGCCGTGATTTTGCACCAAGTCGGGAGCATTTGCGGCGACCGCGACCACCCGTTCGAGTCTGGCACGGTCGGAAACCGCGCTCTGAAGAGCCCTGACCGAAAGCTGCCGGCGAACTTCGTTGTTGCTGACGTTAAAGCGGTTTTCGCCGGCAAAACTCCGGCCGTTCATAAACGTCACGGTAAGCAACGCGACCGCCATGATGAGCACGCCGGACAATCCGAGCCGCAACGAGACCAGCACACCGGCCATTTTCTGCTCATGCGGGGTGCGTCCCGCGCTGGACGATCCGTCACCGATCCAGCTGCCGTAGTTCAAAAACTGCGAAGTGACCGTCACCACGATTGCAAACAAATTGAAGTCCCGAAAGTGCGACACGTCGTAAGGATTGAGAAAACTCTCCTCCGGCACCCGGTCGCAAAGCACCGGCAAAATATCGACATTCCACGAGAACTTCAATATGATGAAACCCACGATCAAGACGAAAATCGGGTAACTGAACAACCCTTGAAGACAGTCCGTCACCAAAAGCGATATCTGACCGGCCGGCCAGATGATGACCAGTGCCAGCGCAAGACACAGCGTCACCACAATCACATAACAGGGCAGATTGACGCCGAATATCATCACTTCATGCGGCAGCCCCAGATAGAAAATAAAGAAGTTTGCGGCAATGGCCGGCCCGATCGCGTTGGTTATCATTTCGGCAAGGGTGCTGATCGCGGCGGTTATCACACGAAACGATTTACTGCCGTAGCGCATCTCCAAAAACTGACCGCGCGACAGACACCGGGTCTCCCGCCAGCGGTATGCGCAAAATCCGGTCAAGGCAAGCACCGTGCCAAACGGCATGATGATGTTGTTCCAAAACCCGATCCCGAAACCGGTCTGATAATACTGTTCGGTACCGGCGACCAGCCAGATCACCGACAAGACCGACGCCATGTGCGCGACGTTCATGACAAACCGCCCCGCGACACGCCCGGCCGCAATATAGTCGACCACGCCCCGCACGTAACGCCGGGCGTAAAACGCAATGCAGATCACCACCACCATGGGGATCGCAACAATACACCAATCTATCCAATGCATGAAAAAACTCCTTTTTTCATCAGTTGCTTTTCAACACCATCTCAGGCCGTCCCAAAAGTCCGCAAGGCATGAGCACCGGGGTCCTGCGCTCCCAGAGCCAGTACCAAAGCGAAGCCATAGCCGGGTAGCGGCC
>JAQVVK010000210.1 GCA_028698975.1 Victivallaceae bacterium | reverse complement strand
GGAAAAGCTCATTTTTGTTATCCTTGAAATATAGTTGTAATGTCGGTGGATGGATCACGCTGAAATTACCGGTGAACCCGGTGCTTTTTGTCTCAGTGTGATTTTCAAACAGCACAAAAACAAAATCCGCATTGTTTCGTTTGAAGCAATGCGGAAAGTCGGGACTTGATGGTCGCAGCCTCAGTAACTCTGCGGCACGATCGCCGTCTCGTCGAATACGAAATTGCCCCAGTCATGCTGCGGATCGACTACCCATTCCGGCTGCATGATCGGCCCGTATCCCCAGCCCACATCGTTGGGGTCGTTGGGGCAGCCGGGCAACGGAAAGAGGAAGGTGGCGATTTCCACCACGCCGACCACTTCGCGGGCGACCACATAGCAAAGACCCTTCAGCGGTCCCCATGTGATGCCGGCCACGCCGCCCTGCGCCTGTGTCACGTCGTAGCCTTTGTAAAGAAGCTCCATCGGCCCGAAAGCGACATTGGCAATGCCGCGTGAGAGTTTCTCGACCGGCATAAGTATGCCCGGAGAATCGTCGCCGGCCGCGGCTTTCGCCGTCGAAACCGTCAGCATCATAACCATCGCCACCGCCACAGACCAAACCACTTTGTTCAATTTCATTTTTCCACTCGTCTCCGGGTTAGTTTATCGTCTAAAAAAAATAAAAACATACGTTCTCAAACTAAACTCGTTGCAAATATAATTATCATATCGCAAAAAATCAAGAAAAAAACACGCATTTTTTCACTTTAATATCGAAATAGCCATGAAAATGTGCTATTTTATGTGTCATAACGTTTATTTGATGTAAAAATACGGAATCCTGATTATAATGGAATGCAAAAGTAAATCCGAAGCCCGGTTTGCGAAACTTTCGCTGCTGTCGGCGTCCGAACACCGTTACCCGCAGTCGCCGGACGAAGCGAGGCTCGAGTCTTTCAACAACCTCTATGCCGATCGCGACTATGTGATTGAGTTCGACTGCCCGGAATACACTTCGCTCTGTCCGGTCACCGGACAGCCCGATTTCGGTCATATCGTCATCAGGTATGTGCCCGACAAACTCTGTGTCGAAAGCAAATCGCTCAAGTTGTATCTGTACTCGTTTCGCAACAGCCGCACTTTCCACGAGGAGGCGGTCAACACCGTGCTCGATGCGGTGGTCAAGGCTTGCGCGCCGCGCCGCGCCGAGGTGGTCGGTCATTTCAGGCCGCGCGGCGGGATCTCAATTAACGTAAAAGCAACTTACGGAGATAAAATAGAATGAATTTCAAGTGGGTTGAACATGGCTCGGTAACTTCGGTGCCGGGCTTTCGCGCCTCCGGCGTCACCGCCGGTTTCAAAAGAAGCGGAGCTCCCGACTTCGCAATGATCTTTTCCGACGCGCCCGCCAACTTCGCCGGGGCGTTCACCAGCTGCTCGTTTGCGGCCGCTCCGGTGCAGATATGCCGCAAAAGAGTGCTGAATTCGCCGTTTGTGCGCTGTGCCGTCATCAACAGCGGCAACGCCAACGCCTGCACCGGCAAGAGCGGTCTGGCCGACGCCGAGCGCACTTGCGAGCGGGCCGCCGTACGGCTCGGCATCGCCGCCGACGAAGTGCTGGTCTCCTCGACCGGGCGTATCGGCGTACCCATGCCGATGGATACGATCGCCAACGGCATCGATCTGGCTGTCGCCGCGCTGTCGCCCAACGGCGGCGAGACTGCCGCGCTGGCGATCATGACGACCGACACCCAGCCCAAATCGGTGGCTCTCACGCTTGAGATCGGCGGCAAGGTGGTCACGCTTGGCGCGATGACCAAAGGCGCGGGGATGATAAATCCCGAAATGAAGGTTCCGCATGCGACCATGCTTTGCTATCTTACGACCGACGTCGCCGCCGACAACGCTTTGCTGAGCGAAATGATGGGGCGGGTGGCCGCAGGTTCGTTCAACCGGATCACGGTTGACGGCGACATGAGCACCAACGACACCTTTGTCATCATGGCCAACGGCCGCTCCGGTGTGAGAATAGAGGCCGGTTCTCCCGAGGCCGCGGCGTTTGAAGCGGCCATGCTGGAAGTGGCTCGCCGCCTCGCTCGCGAGATGGTCATGGACGGCGAGGGCGCGACCAAGTTTGTGACGGTCAAGATATCCCACGCCGCCACCGAGGCCGACGCCCGGCTGTGCGCCGAGGCGGTGGCCAATTCGCTGCTTTGCAAAACCGCCTGGTTTGGCGGCGACCCCAACTGGGGGCGGGTGGTGGCTGCGCTGGGTTACTCGGGCGCCAAGTTCGACCCGGACAAGGCCGACATCTTTTACGACTCCATACCGGTGGTAAAAAACGGCGGCGACGCCGGCACGACTGAAGCCAAATTGGTCGGAGTGGTCAAGCAGCGCGAATTTACCGTCTCGGTCGATCTTCACGACGGCGACGCCGAATATTGGGTCTGGACTTGCGACGTCTCTTATGAATATGTCAAGATCAACGCGGATTATCACACATAGAATTAAGTTCAGTCAAGGAAATTTGCAATATGAAACGCTCCAATATCAAGGCTTTGGTTATCACCGGCTTCGGACTCAACTGCGAAAAAGAGACCGCCGCCGCCTGCACTCTTGTCGGTATGCGCCCCGAGCTGGTGCATCTCAACGACCTGATCGCCGGGAAGCATAAACTTGAAGAATACGATTTTCTCGCCTTTATCGGCGGATTTTCGTTTGGCGACCATCTCGGCAGCGGTACGATTTTCGCCAACCGCGTCAAGTTTCAACTGCGCGGCCAGCTCGAAAAATTCGTTGCCGACGGCAAGCTGGTGATCGGGATATGCAACGGTTTTCAGACGCTTTCCCGACTGGGCATGGTGCCCGCGCTGGACGGGCAGAAGTTTGAACAGGATATTGCGCTTGCCCACAACGACTCCGGGGTGTTTCGCGACGACTGGTGCGTGCTCAAAGCCGACCCCGCATCGCCTTGCGTATTCACCCGCAACATCGATACGGTGCGGCTGCCGCTGCGTCACGGCGAGGGAAAGTTCGTCGCCGCCCCGGAAATGCTTGAACGCATTGAGAAACTGCATCTTGCCGCGGTGCGCTATGTCGATGCCGACGGCAAGG
>JAQVVK010000049.1 GCA_028698975.1 Victivallaceae bacterium | reverse complement strand
GGTGACCCCCGGTCGAACATGCGGTGACCAGCCCCAGATTGGGGCCGCCAGCTCCGTAGCGGATCGAAATATTGCCGGAAGCCAGGTCGCTAATCATCATCGGTATCACCAACGGCGACCCCCGCCCCGCCCCGCGCTCGTGCATCTGCCAGTCCTGGTCGCTCATGGTGCCAAGCCCGCCGATACCGCTGGAAACAATCACCCCCACCCGGGAGGGGTCCACCACCGAACTGCCGCGCAATTCATGGGGCAGACCGGCCATATCCATCGCCTGATCGGCGGCGGCTATGGCATACTGGCAATACAAGTCAAGCCGCTTGGCTTCCTTGTATGTCATATACTTTTCAATATCAAAATCTTTTACTTCCCCGGCGATTTGCGTGCGAAGCTCGCTCGCGTCAAAGCGGGTCACCTTGCCCAAACCGCAACGGCCGTTTACCAGTGCGTCCCAAAACGTCGGCACATCATTGCCGACACAGGAGATGACCCCGTAACCGGTCACAACCACCCGTCGATTGTCAATCATTCCATAAATCTCCGTTTACCCGGCGCATCGGCCACCGTGAACGTCCTCGGATGCATCGAAAAAAAAGACCACCAACGCCTTTTTAAAACGAATAGTGGTCCCGGAGCATTCACTCCGCCTCATCGCACGACGCTGACGCGCCGTACCGAGGTTTCGTCAAGCACCAAGGATTACTCCTGGCTCTTGGACTCTACGTATTTGATCGCATCGCCGACCGTCGTCAGCTTCTCGGCGTCTTCGTCGGAAATATCCGAGCCGAATTCCTCTTCGAGAGCCATCACCAGCTCGACCTGATCGAGCGAATCGGCGCCGAGGTCTTCGATGAACTTGGCTTCAGGAGTGACCTGCTCTTCAGAAACACCGAGCTGCTCGACAACGATCTTTTTTACTTTTTCAGCAACAGAAGACATTTTCAATCCCCTTTTCGTTTAAGGTTACTACTTCTATATTCTATTTCGCTTTATGACAAAAGCACCGAACTTGTAATATAATATGCCCTGTCTCACGCGAAAAGTCAAATTGTTTTGTGAAATAATGACGATTTTAAGTCAAAAAACCGCGCACAACGTCACATCAGCATGCCGCCGTCGCAGTTTATCACCTGGCCGGTAACATAGTTCGAATCGGGCGAACAGAGGAAATAAACCACGTTTGCCACATCGGAGGGTTCGCCGCCGCGCTTGGCCGGTATCACCGTTAGAAAAGCTTCACGCGCCGCCTCGGGCAGCTTGGCCGTCATGTCGGTGATGATATACCCCGGAGCCACCGCATTGCACTGGATGTTGCGCGAGGCAAACTCCTTGGCCGTCGTCTTGGCCAGCGCGATCACGCCAGCCTTGCTCGCCGAATAATTAGCCTGACCCGCATTGCCCATACGCCCGACCACCGACGCCATGTTGACGATCTTGCCGGCGCGCTGCTTCATCATCGGCCGCACCGCCGCCTTGGTGAAGTTAAAGGTGCCTTTGAGGTTCACCGCGATCACCGCGTCCCACTCGGCCTCGGTCATCTTGAGCATCAAGGTATCCTTGGTGATACCGGCGTTGTTGACCAGTATGTCGAGATGGCCGAAATCGGCGACAACCGCCGCAACCGTCTTTTCGGCGTCTTCAAATTTCGCCACGTTGGCCGCATAGGCGCGGGCATCGACTCCGGCTGAGCGAAACTCGGCCGCCGTGTTTTCCGCCACGTCAAGCATGATGTCCACAATGGCGAGCGAGGCTCCCTCCTGCGACAATCTCGTGCAGATGGCCTTGCCGATACCACGGGCTCCACCGGTAACAATGGCAACCTTGCCCTCAAGTCTTTTTTCGCAACTCATAATTGCTGTTCCCTTCTCGTTAAAAGGTTATGCTGTTCAAAGTTTCAACACTGTTCACGTTGAATCCGGCAAGCTCCGGCAACGTGCGACGCAACAGGCCGGTCAGCACATTGCCCGGCCCGAATTCGATCATGGTGTCACCTCCGGCGGCAACCATGCCGCGCACACAGGCCTCCCAGCGCACCGAACCCGCCACCTGGGCGGCCAATGCGGCGCGTATCGCCGCCGGGTCCGCCGCCGGGGCGGCCGTGAAATTATGCCAGACCGGTATTTCCGGCATGGCGATCAAGGTGTTTTCCAGGACTTCGGCCAGCCGGCGGCCGGCCTCCGCCATCAGGCGTGAATGAAAGGCCCCCGCCACTTTCAGCTCGATGACCTTGCGCATGCCGCGCGAACGCAGCTCGGTGACCGCGGCCGAAACTTTGCTGCTTTCGCCGGAAATAACGATCTGCCCGGGGCTGTTGAAATTGGCCACATCGACGCCGCAGGCGGCGGCGACTTCGGAGATCGCGGCGGGGTCGCCGCCCAGCGCGGTGGCCATGGCTCCGGAGGTGGAGCGGCACGCCTCATCCATGAAATCCGAACGCTTTGCCAGAAGCCGCAGCCCGTCGGCAAATCCGAACGCTCCGGCGGCGTACAACGCCCCGTATTCGCCCAGACTCAACCCGGCGCAGGCAACCGGTTTAACTTCGGGAAAACGCTTGCCGAAAGCCGCCAGCGCGGCGCAGCTCACCGTGTAAATGGCGCACTGGCAATATTTGGTTTCGGTCAAACGATCGGCCGGCCCCTCGAAGATCACTTCGCTCAATTTGTAGCCAAGCACATCGTCGGCTTCGTCAAACAGCGCGCGGGCTTCCGGAAAAGCTCCGGCCAAATCGCGCCCCATACCTACCGTCTGAGCTCCCTGCCCGGAAAATACGAAAAACGGCTTCATGCTGCGGCTCCTCCCGTCCGAGATTTTTCATCAAAAACAAACGCGAGCAGAGGTGTGTGCTTCTGCTCGCGTGTTTTCAGGCGTCAAACACGATCAAAGTTCGACCGGTTTGGTCTTGGGCAGCCCCATGACCTTGTCTTCGGGAATGCGCCCGTCGGCGCGCAACACATCGATGCGCTCGAAACGCTTCATAACATTGCGAACCTTGCGGATTTTGCCGCCGACGCGGAGACTCGGATGCTGAGACATTATATCACCTCAAATTACTTGTTGATTGCGAATACACAAACGTTAAACGTTTTTAATATGCCACGTTATCCGGATTTTTCAAGTCCGCGTCATGAAAAAGCCGAAACTTTATCGATCGTCAGCGGCGGCGGCCCGCCATTTTTTTCATCATATCCATGTGCATGAGCTGCATCGCCGCACGCACCTCGGGAAGCTGGCTTTCCATGCGCGTCTTCATCATCGTGTTGCGCTCCTCCTCGGTCGGACGCTGCGGCGCAGGGGTTTGCGAGGCGGCCGTCTGCGCGGCACTCGCGGCGTTCGCCGCCGCCGGTGCGGCCGGCCGCGCACCGCGACCGCCGCGCGGCGCTTCGCCGTTGGCCCGGCGTTTCTCCCACTCGGCACGCCGCGTTTCCATCTCGGCGATCCGCTTATCCAAAAAGGCGTCGCGTTCCGCCTGATTCATCTTAAGATAACCCAGCGCCTCCCGTGCCATCTGGCGTTCGCGTATCTTGCGCAGATTGTCCATCACGGTGCGCCGTTCGGCCTCGGTGAGGTTTTCCATCGACTCGCGCATCGCCCGGAACCCGGCCGGGCCGGTCTCGGCGCCGCGCAATTTCTCCAGATAATAATTCTGTCGCGCCGACGAAAGTTTTTTGAAGTCGTCCGAGGCGATAAACGCCATGATGTCTTTACGCTCCTCCGTCTTCGGCTTCGGCTCGATCGACGCGTAAACCGCCCACCCGATCACCCCGGCGGCGCAGATTGCCACGATCATGCCGGATACCGCCAACCGTTTCTTTGAGATTCTCATATTCACCTCCGGACAAGATCGCCGACATGACCGTCGGCAAACAGATAATTGGCCGCGCCGTATGTACCCGGCACACCGTGATAGGGACGGTAATCGTGCATCAGCATCGAACGGCTCCGGTCGGAGACCGTGCGGCCGCACAAGTGCGTGTTGAATTCGTAACTGGACTCCTCGTTTTCATAGTCGCTTTTGCCGTTGCGGCCGGAGTCGGCCTTTATTTCGCTCAATATCTCGTCCTCCTCGTCGGTATAATACTCAATCCGCACCGACGAAATCCCGAAGTCGGCCGGGCAGCGAAACAACTCCTTGCTGTTGCCCGCCGAACTGAGCAGGATTTCACGAATCGTGGGAAATTCCGAATTGACCGACTTCATGGCCGTAACCAGCGGTATTCTGGTGCGGTAGTCGTCAAAGTAAAGCTTAAACGCCACGCCGATCTGGCGCAAATTGCTCTTGCACTGGGTGGTGCGCGCCTTGTTGCGCGACGCGTTCAGGGCGGGAAACAGCATCGCCGCCAACAGGGCGATAATGCCGATCACGACGATCATCTCGATCAGGGTAAAACGTTTTTTCTTTTTCATTGGCGTCTCCGGAAGTTGTTACAACTGCAATAACGGAAACGCCGCCGCGTTTATTGTCGACGACACGACACAAATTGGCGATCTTGCCGGTTTGTCGCCGGACCCATCGCATCGGTCAATCCGGCATAAAAAACAAGGCCGGAGGCGACGGCAGCGGCCGATTTCTGCAATACTTCAGGCGAAGCAATCTTTTTTTCCTCGCCCGCGTTGGAGACGAACCCCGCCTCCACCAGCACCGAGGCGGAGGAGGTCGAGGTCACCAGCACCCGGAACCTGGCCGCCCGCACACCGCGGTCGATCGCCCACGGCAACGCGGATCTCAGCTCACGCTGGATCGCGGCAGCCAAAAGGACATTGCGCATGTGAGTTACCGGTTCAAAGTCCACCCCCGGCCGCAATACATAAGTCTCTATGCCGCTGGCCGAGGCGTTTACCGAAGCGTTGTGGTGGATCGACACAAAGATGTCGGCCTTTAACCGACCGGTCATCGCGCCCCGTTCATCAAGCGGCACAAACACATCGCAATCCCGCGTCATCGCCACCAGAAACCCCCGGCGGCGCAACTCGGCGGCCAGCCGCCGCGCCAGATCAAGATTGAGTTCCTTTTCCTGCGTAAACGCGCCACGGGCACCGGGATCGTCTCCGCCGTGGCCGGGATCGATCAACACCGAACGCACCGCAGCCGGGCTGTCGCCGCTCCAAATCCCCGGCAGCCGCACAACCCGATCCCCGGCGTCCGACGACGGCGGCGGCGAGGGTTTCGCGGGCGGAGTCGAAGCCTCCGGCTTGGCGGCCGGCGCAGACTTATCCTGCTTTGGCTCCACCGGGAAAGGGGCGAGCGAGGGCGCACACCCGGCTGCCACCAACAGCAGCGTGGCGGAAGCGATGAAACGATTAAACCATTTCATTTGAATACAGGAGGCATGAATTCGGCCGGATCGACCGATTTAAGTTCCTCGTACGACTCCACCCGGCTGACCGAGCGGTCGCCATTCATCACCGACACGGTTTCCGAGGGGATCATCACGCCGTCGTAGAGTTTATACAGACGGATGTTGCTCACATAGTCGATCTCGGAGCCGCCGATCTCAAACTCGGTACGCACCCAGCGGATCAGGAAATCATGCTTCCCGACGTAGATATAGACCGGAGCGCGCCCCGCCGCTTTCGGGGTGCATTCCATCTTATAATAGGGGCGCCCGTCCATCTCGCAGGCGGTAAGCTCGATCTTGGAGTATGTGCCGGAGAGGTCGCGCGCCGGTGAATCCAGCGTAAACGTGCGGCGCATCAGCCTCAACTGCTCGGGCGACAACTGCTTTACGCTCTTGCGCTTGTAATCGACCAGCCACCCGGCGTTTTTGCGGATTATCCACACCAGCGACGGCGTGGAAGCCGAGTCGCTGTCGTCAAACGAGGCCATGCGCAGATCGTCGGGATAACTGTAAGTAACCTCGACCAGCTCCTCGGTCGGGTCGTCAAGCACCTGATCGCGCGACACGATCATGCGCTGGCGGTAACTGCGCTGCTCGGCTTTGACGCCGCCCGGATCAAGTGCTTTGTTGATATTTTTCTCCAGCTCGGCAAACGTGATATCGAGCAGGATCGGCTTCTCCTCCGGCATCACCGACGCGCAGCCGGAAAGCAGCGAAACCGTCAGCAGGGCGGAAAACAACAATCCAAGTCTTTGCGACATTTCAACCTCCGTGTTTCTTTTTCATCAATATAACGGCGAACAAAAGTTTTTTCAAGTCGGCGGCGGCAATTATCCGTTTTTTCGGATAGCCCCGGCCGCATAGGTCTCTATTTTTTATTTCATTGCAAAATCAAGGTTTGCAAAAGCGTCTTTTAATGGTATAGTATATAAAAAATTGTCATCAAGTAACCATTTGGGGATTTTTTACAAATGAAAAAAATGCCGCCGGTCATGATTTTGTGCGGAGGCAAAGGCACCCGGTTGCGGGAAGTCACCGAGCTGCTTCCGAAACCAATGGTGCCGATCGGCGAGCAGCCGATTGTCTGGCATATCATGAAAACATATGCCGCTTTCGGAGTGCGCCGGTTTATATTGTGCCTTGGCTACAAACGGGAAGCCTTTGTCGATTATTTCCTCAACTATCATGCGCGCACTTCCGACGCGACGGTGACACTCGGCCATCACCCCAGCGTCACTTTTCACGGCGACTCCGCCGAATCCGACTGGGAAGTCACGCTGGCCGGCACCGGTTTGGAAACCATGACCGGAGGCCGGGTCGCCCGCGCCGCCAAATATCTGTCTCCCGATGACGAACGCTTTTTCCTCACCTACGGCGACGGCGTGGCCGATGTGAACATCGGTCAATGTCTGCAGCGTCATCTTGACGGCGGCAAACTCATCACCATCACGGCGGTGCATCCCGAGGCGCGCTTCGGGGAAATGCTGCTTGACGGCGACGACGTGAAGGGGTTTGAGGAGAAGCCCCCGCAGGGCGGCGGCTACATCAACGGCGGCTATATGGTGGTCGAGCGAAAGTTTGTCGAACGCTACCTCTCCGAACGGGAAGACCTGTTTTTCGAGCGGGAACCCATGTCCAACGCGGCGGCCGACGGCCAAATGAGGGTATTCCGCCACGAGGGATTCTGGCAGTGCATGGACAACGGCCGCGAGTACAATATGCTCAATTCGCTTTGGAGTTCCGGCAAGGCTCCCTGGAAGAAATTTTGGGAGTAAAAAAGCATGTTCAAAGATATATACCGCAACAAACGGGTGCTGGTAACCGGTCATACCGGGTTCAAGGGTTCATGGCTCACCGTCTGGCTGCGCGAGCTGGGGGCCGAGGTCTGCGGGGTCGCGCTGCCGATGCCGGAGGAGCTAAACCACTTACGGCTGCTGAACCCGCAATTTCGCTCCGAAATGCTCGACATCCGCGATCTCGCCGGTCTGAAAAAAGTTTTTTCCGATTTCCGGCCGGACGCGGTCTTTCATTTGGCGGCGCAGCCGCTGGTAAGACTCTCATATCAGGAGCCGGTCGCCACCTTTGAAGCCAATGTCATGGGCACGGTCAATGTTTTGGAGGCCTGCCGCACCACCGAGTCGGTGCGCGCCGTGGTCGCCATAACCTCCGACAAGTGCTACGAAAACCGCGAATGGCTCTGGGGATACCGGGAAAACGAGCCGATGGGCGGCTACGACCCGTACAGCGCAAGCAAGGGCTGCTCGGAGCTGGTCATATCAAGTTACCGCCGCAGTTTCTTCAACAACGGCGACTTCGGCGTAAAGACGCATGCGCTGCTGGCCAGCGGACGCGCCGGAAACGTCATTGGCGGCGGCGACTGGGCCGCCGACCGGCTGGTGCCGGACATCATGAAAGCGGCGTCCTGCGGTCGGGCGGTGACCATACGCAGCCCGAAATCGACCCGCCCGTGGCAGCACGTTTTGGAGCCGCTTTCCGGTTATCTCGCCCTCGGCCAGAAACTTTTGGAAGGCAAGCCGGAATTTGCCGACGGCTGGAATTTCGGGCCGGCCGACGACGGTGTGGTGACGGTGGAGGACGCCGCGGCCGAGCTGGCCAAGGCATGGTCGGACATCCGCATTGTGATCGATCCGCCTAAAGATGCGCCGCACGAGGCCGCGTTGTTGCGGCTTGACTGCTCCAAGGCCCGCCAGCTGCTGGCGTGGCACGGGGTGTGGAGCGCGCGCGAGGCGTTTGGCCGTACCGCCGAGTGGTACCGCCGTTTTTATCAGGAAAAGCAACTTAATACCGCCGCCGATCTCAACGCATATGTCGGCGACGCCGCGAAAAGGGGTTTGGCATGGACAAAATAAAAGCACTTCACGATGAAATTCTGGCCAAGACCGCCGAATATTACCGACTGGTGCATGCGCCGGCGCAAAACGCACAGTTTGAGCCGGGCAAAAGCCGGGTCAACTATGCGGGACGGGTGTTCGACGAGAAGGAAATTTGCAATCTGGTGGATTCCAGTCTGGAATTTTGGCTCACCTACGGGCGTTACTCCAAGGAATTCGAGAAAAAGCTGGCCGCGTACCTCGGGATTCGCTTTGCGCTGCTGGTGAATTCAGGGAGTTCGGCCAATCTGCTGGCTTTTTCGGCACTCACTTCGCCGCTTCTCGGTGAACGCGCGGTGAAGCGCGGCGACGAGATAATCACCGTCGCTTGCGGCTTCCCGACCACGGTGGCCCCGATCATTCAATTTGGAGCGGTGCCGGTGTTTGTCGATGTCGAAAGCACCACCGCCAACATCGACGCCGGCAAACTTGAACAGGCCTGGTCGCCCAAGTGTCGCGCGGTAATGATCGCTCATACACTGGGCAATCCGTTCAACATCAAGGCGGTCAAGGCATTTTGCGACAAACACGCGTTGTGGCTGGTCGAGGACAACTGCGACGCGCTCGGCTCCAAGTACGACGGCAAATTCACCGGCACCTGGGGCGACATCGGCACGTCGAGCTTTTACCCGCCGCACCACATGACCATGGGCGAAGGCGGCGCAGTCTACACCAATAATCCGCTGCTCAAAAAAATTGTGCTTTCACTGCGCGACTGGGGGCGTGACTGCTGGTGCGACTCCGGGGTGGACAACACCTGCGGCTGCCGTTTCACCAAGCAGTTCGGCAAACTGCCGCTCGGCTACGACCACAAATATGTTTACAGTCATTTTGGCTACAACCTCAAGGTCAGCGACATGCAGGCGGCGGTCGGCTGCGCCCAGTTGGAGAAGTTCCCCGGCTTTGTTGAAAAACGCAAGGCCAACTTCAAACGGCTCTACGACGGGCTTAAAGAGCTGCCGCAAATCTCGCTTTTTGAGAAGTACGAGGAGAGCGATCCATCGTGGTTCGGCTTTCTCATAACCCTCACCGCGGAAGCGAAATTTTCGCGCAACGATCTGGTCAAATATCTGGAAAGCAAAAACATCCAGACCCGCAACCTCTTTGCGGGCAACCTGACCAAACACCCCTGTTTTGAATCGCTGACCGAGGGGAGCGATTACCGCATCTCCGGCGAACTCAAAAACACCGACAACATCATGAACAACGCCTTTTGGATCGGGCTTTTCCCGGGCATGGGCGAAGCCAAGCTCGATTATATGATTGCAACCATCAAGGAGTTTTGCCGCAAATGAGAGTGGCCGACTATATTTTCAAGACTCTGGCCGATCGCGGAGCAAAACATGTATTTCTGGTCACCGGCGGTGGAGCAATGCACCTCAACGACGGGCTGCGCTGCGAAAAGCGGCTCACCCCGGTCTGCTGCCATCACGAACAGGCCTGCGCCATCGCCGCCGAAGGGTATGTGCGATCCGGAGCCGGCATGGGGGTGGTTTCAGTGACCAGCGGGCCCGGCGGCACCAATACGATGACCGGTGTGATCGGGCAATGGCTGGATTCGATCCCGGTGATCTATATTTCCGGGCAGGTCAAGTTTGAGACCACCATCATGTCCTGCCCGGAATTGGGCTTGCGCCAGCTGGGCGATCAGGAAATCAATATCGTTGACATCGTGCGCCCGGTCACCAAATACTGCAAGGCGGTAACCGACCCGAAGTCAATTCGGGCCGAGCTGGAAAAGGCGTTGTTTTACGCTTTCGACGGCCGCCCCGGGCCGGTCTGGCTCGACGTGCCGCTCAATGTTCAGGGAGCCTTGATCGACGAGAACGAGTTAACCGGGTTCAACCCGCCGGCGGCCGACCGCCCGGCTCCATCCGGTGAAGAACTATCACAGCTTGTCGGAATGCTCAAAAACGCCCAACGGCCGCTGGTGATCGCCGGTCACGGTATTTCAGTGGCGGGTGCGCGCGACCGTTTCCGGGAGCTGCTCAAAAAGCTCGGCGTCCCGGCGGTAACCACGTTCTGCGGGTTCGACCTGCTGCCGGAAGACGATCCGCTCTATGTCGGGCGCATCGGCACGCTCGGCCAGCGGGCGGGCAACTTCATACTGCAAAACGCCGATCTGGTGATCTCGATCGGATCGCGCAACAACATCCGTCAAGTGAGCTATAATTGGCAGGTGTTCGCCCGTTCGGCCAAAAAAGTTTCGATCGACATCGACGGGGCCGAACTCAAGAAAAAGCTGTTTGTACCCGATCTGGCCATCCGGGCCGACGCGGGAGAATTTATCGACGCGCTCGACCGCGCGGCAAATGCGGCCGGCCTGCCGGATTACGGCGAGTGGCGCACTTGGTGCGGCGAACGCAAACGCCAGCTTCCGGCCGTTACCGCCGAGGAGTGCGCGTGGCAGGATAAGATCAACCCCTATTTCTTCATGCGCGAACTCACCGAAGCGGCTTCCGCCGACACCGACATCGTGGCCGGCAACGGCACGGCTTGCGTCGCACTGTTTCAGAGCGGGGCGATCAAGGCGGGGCAGCGGGTGTTTTGGAACTCCGGCTGCGCCTCGATGGGCTACGACCTGCCCGCCGCCGAGGGCGCCTGCGTCGGCACCGGGCGCACGACGGTGTGTCTGGCCGGCGACGGCAGTCTGATGATGAATCTTCAGGAGCTTCAGACGGTTATTCACCGCAAGCTGCCGCTCAAGATATTCCTGCTTGACAACGACGGGTACGGCTCGATCAAGCAGACCCAGAGCAATTTCTTCGGGCCTGAACTGATCGGGTGCGACGCTCCGAGCGGGGTAAGTTTCCCGGACTTCCTTAAATTGGCCGGGGTTTTCGGTTTCAAGTGCTGCGAACTTGCGACGCAAAAAGGACTGCGCGACGAGATCAGCCGCATACTGGCGACCCCCGGTCCGGTGTTTTGCGTGGTAAGGATGCCGTCTCGCCTGATCTTTTCGCCCAAGCTGTCATCCAAACGGCTGCCCGACGGACGCATGATCTCGGCTCCGTTGGAGGATATGTTTCCGTTTCTCGACCGCGAAGAATTCAATAAACACATGATCGTACCGCCGCTGGCGGAGGAGTAAGCATGAAATACCGCATACTGGTAACCGGCGGCAGCCGCGGCATCGGCCGCGCCGTGGTCGAAGAACTCGGCACCAGGCCGGAATATCAGGTTATTGCCCCGACACGCGACGAACTCGATTTGCTTGACGATCGGTCGATTGAAGCATATGTTGAGAAGTTGGAGCCGGTCGACGCATTGGTCAATACCGCCGGGATCAATATTCTCGGCAAACTGCACGAGCTTGACAGCGATTCGATAAATGCCATGCTTAACACCAATCTGGTGGCGCCGTTAAAGCTCATCCGGGGGGTGGCTCCGGGTATGAAGACACGCGGCGGCGGGCGGATTGTGACTTTCAGTTCGATTTGGGGCATGCGTTCCAAGGAGTACCGCACGCTTTACTCCATGACCAAGTTTGGCGTCAACGGCATGACGCGGGCATTGGCCCGCGAACTCGGGCCATCGGGAATACTGCTCAACTGCGTGGCTCCAGGCTATGTACTCACTGAGATGACCGCCAAAAACGTGCCGCCCGATGAGCAAAAACGGCTCTGCGCCGAAATCCCGCTGCGCCGCATGGCGCAGCCGTCGGAGATCGCCAAGACGGTCGCATTTCTGCTCTCGGCCGACAACACATATATAACCGGTCAAACGATCGTCATAGACGGAGGTTTTTTAGCGTGAACGGCAAACTTTACGACATTACAGTGCGTTCGCGGCTGGGCGACTACCCGGTTGGCGTCTGGAACTCCCCGGAATTTCTGGCGGAGCTGGCCAAACTGCCGCATCTGGCTTTGGCCGTCGACCGCAAAGTCTACGAACTCTATAAGGAAACATGGCGCAATTATTTCGGCGACGCCGATATTTTCCTTATCGACGCTGTTGAAGAAAACAAGAATCTGGAGTACGCCGGCAAACTCTATGAGTGGCTGATCGGCAGTTTCTCCGCCAAGCGCAATCTGAACTTTGTTTCGGCGGGCGGCGGTATCGTACAGGATGTCAGCGGGTTCGTCGCCTCGACGCTCTATCGCGGCATCGCGTGGCGTTTTATCCCGACCACGCTGCTGGCGCAGTGCGACAGCTGCATCGGCGGCAAGACGTCGCTGAACTTCGGCAACCACAAAAACCTGCTCGGCACATTTTATCCGCCACGCGAAATAATTATCTGGCCGGACC
>JAQVVK010000048.1 GCA_028698975.1 Victivallaceae bacterium | reverse complement strand
AGCACGTCTTTCATGCCCAGCCGGCGGAAGATACGCACATACGCCTCGTGAGCCAGCACATAATATTTCTCCAGATCGGCCTGATCTGTGTGAAAACTGTATGCGTCCTTCATGGTGAATTCGCGGGTGCGGATAAGCCCCGCCCGCGGACGCGCCTCGTCACGGTATTTGGTCTGTATCTGATAGAGCATCACCGGGAGCTGCTTGTAGCTTGACACCTCGGTGCGAACCAACTGCACCACCGCTTCCTCGTGAGTCATCGCCAAAAGCATCGGCTTGTCGTTGCGGTCGCAAAAACGCAGAAGTTCGGAGCCGACCGACTCAAAGCGGCCGGATTCCTGCCAAAGATCGGCCGGCAACACCACCGGCATCTTGACTTCCTGCCCGTCGATACGGTTCATCTCCTCGCGGATGATACGCTCTATCTTGGCGCAGACCCGTTCGCCCGCCGGCAAAAGCGAATATATTCCAGCCGACACCGGCCGGATAAACCCGCCCCGGATCAGAAACTTGTGACTCGCCGTTTTGGCGTCTTTGGGGTCTTCCTTGATGCGACGCCCCGCCAGTTTGCTCATTTTCATGATAATAGAATCCTATTTTTCGCGCTCGACCAGCTCCGAATGCAACGCTTTCTGCGCCGCCTCGAAATCGCCGCGTTCAATGATGAACTGCATGTTTACCTGACGCATGCACTGGTCAAGTGCCAGGACGTTGATGTGTGCCGCCGAAAGTGCGCTCGCCGCCCGCGACAGAAACCCCGGCAACTTCATATTACTGCCGATCACCGCGATAATCGCCACATCGCGCACCGTGACTTGCGCCGCCGGAAACATCTGCTCGATGTCGCGCACACAACGCTTCAAACCCGGCGACTTTGTCGAAACATAATGGGTTATGGTATTGGCGTTGGTGTTTTTGGCAATATAACTTATACCGTACTTGGTCAGGTTTTCGAGCAAACGGTGGTCATAGCCGCTCTGCCCGACCATTTCCGGGTCAAACACCTCGATCGCCGCCACATCGCGCCGGCCACAGATCATATCGACCCGCGGCACCGGAGAAACATAGTCGCGGCTTATAAGCGTACCCGGATTGCCGGGGTCGAACGCGTTGGCCACCCGGATCGGTATGTTATGCAGCTCCATCGCCTTGGACGCTTTGGGGTGAATCGCCTCCATCGCCATATCGGCCAACTGGTCGGCAATATCAAAATTGGTGTGTCCGATCGTGCGAACCTTGTCGGCACCGATCAGCCGGGGATCGCCGGTGGAAAGGTGAAATTCCTTGTGGATGACTCCCTCGCGCGCTCCGGTCACCACCGCCAGCTTGCTGAAAGTTATCTCGCTGTATCCGCGGTCGAACTTGGCCATAACGCCCTCGGCGCATTTGGCATAGCCGGTGACGATCGGCATACATTTTGAGAAATCGAGACCGCCCATGTGCGCCTCGATGGTCTCCTCCATCGTGCCGGTATCCTGATCTTTCCAGCCGGAAAGGTCGATCAGCACGGCATTTACCCCGTGCTTGCACAAGATGTCAACCGAATTGAACGCGCTGTGCGCCTCGCCGATCGAGCTTAAAAGCTCCCGCGCCGCCGGCAAATAATCGGAGGGGTGAAAGTGGCCGAAACTTCGCAGCTGCATCAGGTGACGGAGACAATTTTCCGCGCCGTTCATGCGCTCGTTGATAAAAGCATCGGCCTTTTCAATATCCAGCCCCAGCTCCGCGAACTCATGATTGATCTCGATAAGCCGGCTGCGGGTGATCTGAAGTTTTTCCAGCCAGTTCTTATCTCCGGCGGCGAAGCTGCCGTAGATGCCCGGCTCGGCGGTTTTCTTGTTTTCGAGCAGCAGATTAGTGACGCCGCCGTAAGCCGACACCACAAAAATGCGGTTATAGAGCGCATTGCCCTTGCGGTCGCCGATGATGATGTTCTTCATCAGCTCCCCGAAGCGGCTCATGCTGGTGCCGCCGATTTTTTCAACGGTATGATTACCCATCAGAGATCCTCTATGCGCATAAGTTTGACCGGCGAACGGTTGATCGACAGCGTGGCGATTTCGTCCAGTGCCAAACGCATCGCTTTTTCCGAGGCTTCGTGAGTCAGCAGTATCAGCGTGGTGTTTACGCCGTTTTTGACCTCGCGCTGCACCACACTTGACAAACTTATGCCGCGGTCGGCCAGCACCCGGGCGATCGACGCGACCACGCCCGGCTGATCCATGACCTCAAAACGCAGATAATAACGTGAGGAGATTTCTCCGATGGACAGCACCCGGTCATAAAGCGGAGCACTGCGAAACGCCGGGATTCGGCGCACGCACCCGCGATCAAGGTTGATCGCCGCGTCGGTAATATCGGCCACCACCGCGCTGGCAGTGGCGCGGCGACCCGCGCCGCGACCGTAAAACAGGGTCTGCCCGACGGTGTCGCCATCTACCAAAACGCCGTTGAACACATCGGAAATATTGGCCAGCAGAGCATCTTTCGGCACCAGTGTGGGGGCGACACTCATCTGCACGGCTCCGTCTTTTTGCTTGATGGAAGCCAATAGTTTGATACGGTAGCCGATTTCATCGGCACACCTCAAATCGATCAGATCAAGGTCGCGGATACCCTCGACATGCACCGCATCCAGCCCGAACCATTTACCATAGGCCAGCGCGGCCAAAATCGCCGTCTTGTGGGCGGTGTCAAATCCGTCGATATCGAGCGACGGGTTGGCTTCGGCGTAACCCAGCTTTTGGGCGTCGGCCAGCACCGCCTGAAAATCGGCCCCTTCCCGCTCCATACGGGTTAGAATATAGTTGCAGGTGCCGTTCATGATGCCGCAAATGCGTTCGATGCGGTTTGACACCAGCCCCTCGCGCAACGCCTTGATGATCGGTATGCCGCCGGCGACGCTCGCCTCGTAAAACAGATCGGCTCCGGCGGCTTCGGCCGCGGCAAACAGCTCCTCGCCGTGGAGAGCGAGCAACGCCTTGTTGGCGGTAACCACCGACTTCCCCGCCTTGAGGGCATCAAGTATGAACTTCTTGGCTATGGTCGTGCCGCCGACCAGCTCGACCACAATATCGCATTCACGGATTGCGACGGCGGCGTCGGTGGTAAGTACGCCATCCGGCACCTTGATGCCGCGGTCGGTCACAATGTCAAGATCGGCGATACGGGTCAGCACCGGCTTTACCCCGGCGCGGGCGGCAATGACATCGCCATTGTTGAGCAGATTCTCAGCCACTCCGGCACCGACGGTGCCGAAGCCGATGATTCCGACTTTTATCTCTTTCACGGTATGATCCTCAAAATTTATTGATTTGATGCTAAAATAAAACAAAAGGCGCGGAAACCGTCACCGGGTCCGCGCCTCATCGACTTCAATGCAGTATCAGAGGCTCCCGGTGCGCCATAAACTCCTCGGTGTCGCCAACGGTCTTGCCGATGTATATCTGGCGCGGCCTTACGATCTTGGTTTCGTTGCCGATCATTTCCTTCCAGTGGGCGATCCAGCCCGGCAACCGGGCCAGCGCGAACATCACGGTGAACATGTTCTCCGGAATTCCCAAAGCGCGGTACAAAATACCGGTGTAAAAGTCGACGTTGGGGTAAAGATTGCGTTCGATAAAGTAGTTATCGGTGAGCGCAATCTCCTCGATCTTGCGCGCCGTGTCGAGCAGAGGATCATTATATTTTATGCGCGACAGATACGAGTCGCATTCGCGTCTGATGATCGCGGCGCGCGGGTCGTAAGTCTTATAGACCCGGTGCCCGAACCCCATCAGCCGGAACGGATTGTTTTTGTCTTTGGCCATCTTGATGAACTTCATCACGTCGCCGTCTTCGTGTACGACGCGCAGCATCTCCATAACCGCCTGATTGGCACCGCCGTGCAGCGGGCCGGACAAGGCGGATATACCCGCCGAAATGGTCGCGTAAAGGTTGACCTGCGCGCTGCCGATGGTGCGTACCGCGGTGGTCGAGCAATTCTGCTCGTGGTCGGCGTGGAGAATGAAAAGGATATTGAGCAACCTTACCGCCTCATGATGTATCTGATACGGCTTTACCGGAGAATCAAACATCATGTTGAGGAAGTTCGCACAGTACGAGAGATCGTGCCGCGGGTAAACCACCGGCTCGCCGATCGACTTCTTATAGGCAAAAGCAGCCATGGTGCGCACGATCGAGATCAGTCGGGCGCATGACAGGTCAATATCGTCTTCCAGCGACTTCAGGTCGACGTTGGGGTAAAAGGCGGCCAGCGCGTTGATCATGGTCGAAAGGATGTGCATCGGGTGCGATCCCTGCGGGAAGTGGTCGAAAAAGTGACGCATATCCTCATGCAGCAGCGAATTGACGTTGAGCAGTTCCGAGAAGTTGCGCCGTTCGTCCTCGGTCGGCAGCTCGCCGTGAACCAGGAGGTAGGCCACTTCGACAAACAACGTTTTGCGCACCAGCTCCTCGATCGGGATCCCCCGGTAGAGTAAAATGCCGCGCTCACCGTCGATATAGGTGATCTTGCTGTAACACGACGCGGTGTTCATGAAGCCGGGGTCGAGCGTGACGTAACCGGTTTGACGGCGAAGCGTGGCAATGTCGATGCCTTTTTCGCCATGCGAACCAACCACCACCGGCAACTTTATTTCCTTGCCTTCGATCTTCAGCGTTACAAATTCTGGTGCTTTATCCATTGCGCCCCCTGCGCCAAAAACGTTTACGTCGGGCTATAAATCCTATATTCTTATAATATAGCATGCTCGACGCGTCAAGTCAATGATTTCTATGATCGGCAAAACGCTTTTTTTCGTGATGGCGCGAAAGTTGCCACGTATTCCACAGGTTGTGCCAAAGCACATAGAAGATCGGCCCCAGAGAAACCGCCGGGTTGGCATATACCAGAGCCAGATAAATGGTGAGCGTGGTGTTTTTTTGCCCCAAAGACTGGCTGGTCTCGTGCTTGAAGTGACGCCCGCCCAGCCAATAGCCGAGAGAAAAGTTCACCGCGCAGATCGCCAGCGACAGTATGGCCGCCTCAAAGATGAGGTCGATCCGCGGAGCCTGCGGCGAAATAAAGAACGCCGAGGCGTTGGCCACGATGAGAAATACCGTCACCACCCACACATAAAATGAAGTCTTGCTCAACTTTTGCGCGAGTTTCGCCGCATTGCGGTAAAAAAGTCGGATCGGCAGAGCAGCGGCAGCCGGTATCAGCAGGACAATGCAGAGGCTTTTGACCACGTCCAGAAAGATTTTGCCGACCGGAGCTCCGATGGTCATGGGGATCAAAACCGGCAAAAGAAGTGCCACACCAATGTTGGTAACCACAAACGAACAGATGACAAAGTCAATTCTTCCACCCAGCATGCCAGTCACCACCGGAGCGGCGGTGGCGGTGGGGGTAATGCCGGTAAAAAAGGCGATGGCAGCCAGAGTCGGCATGCCGAGTGCAGTAAAGATCGCCCACGCGCCGACCCCGACGGCGAGGTTGGCCAGCAGTATCCAAAGATGCACGATGCGCAGGCTGTAATCCGAAAAATGCACCTGAAGCATGACGGTAAACATCATGTAAATGATGAGCAACCGGATGACTCCCGTGCCGGTTGCCGCCCACGGGCAGAAAGCACCGGCGACAAAAGCCGACAGCATGGCGGCGGTGCGAACAAATCTTGGCATATCGACGTGGCTCCAGCGGTCTACTCGAGCATAGCCCAGTAGCGGCCGGCATGGTTCTTGGTAAGTTTGATCGGCAGCCCAAACGCGCGGGAGAGTATGGTTTCATCGATGATGTCTTCGCGTTTTCCGGCTGATTCAATTCGTCCGTTGGCCAGGATCATGCCGTGATCGAACACCGGCAGAATGTCTTCAATACGCTGGGTTATGAAAATAATGGTGGTTTCCGGCAGCGAATCGGCGATGTGTTTGATCTCGGCCAGCAGAAATTCACGGCCGGCCATATCGAGGTAAACGCTCGGCTCGTCAAGGATCACCAGTTCCGGCTTGGTCAAAAGAGCGCGGGCGATCATGATTTTAACCTGTTCGCCGCTGGACATGGTAAAGATTTCCTGATCGGTCAGGTGACCGCAGCGGAAACGCTGCATCAAAGCCTTTGCGGTGTCGATTTCCTCATCGGTCGGCTTGCGGGTGAGAGCAAGAGTGCCGTCGAATCCGGAAAGCACCATATCCAAGCCGGTGCTCTCGGTGTTGGTAAACTGGTTCATGCAGGGGCTGACCCACGCGATCTTTTTGCGCAGTTCGACCAGATTGGTTTCGCCGAAGCGATTGCCCAGCACGGAAACTTTGGCGCCAAACTTCGGCCACGCATATCCCATGAGCATTTTGACCAGGGTGGTTTTGCCGGCGCCGTTGGCACCGAGAATGAAGCTGCGGCCTCCGCTCGGCACCTGCCAGTTCATATCGTGAATGATCTCGCGGCCGCCGAGAAAAACATCGGCGTGTTCGATATCGATGGCGAATTCTTTCATTTCCCGTTTCCCTGCTTATATTCCAGCCAGCCGTCGCGCAAGAGTTTGCCGGCGGCGAATTCTTTTTCGAAGCCGTCGAAATCGCCGGACTCGATTGATTTTTTCATTTGATTGTAACGAACTTCAAAGTCGCGCATTGCCGTCATAACGGCGTCGCGGTTGCTTTCGATGATTTCGCGCCACATGACCGGATTGCTTGAAGCGATGCGCGAAGTATCGCGGAAACCGGTGGCGCACCCGGCGAACCTCTCAAGTTTGGTTTCTTCATCCGGGGCGTCAAGAATGCTTAAAGTGAGAGCCGATGCAAGAATATGCAGCACATGGCTGGTATGGGCGACCAGATCGTCGTGTCGTTGAGCATTGATCCGCACAACGTTGCATCCGAGAGACTGCCACACGGCGGCGACCGAATCGGCGGCCTGATTGTTGTCGCCCGGCACAATAAAAACATCGGCATTGCGGTAAAGTTCAGGGAAAGCGGATTCCGGTCCGGACTTCTCGGTACCAGCCATGGGGTGACCGCCAACGAAAGAAACGCCACGAGTGGCGAGACAAGCGGCGGCTTCGACGACAGGTCGTTTAACGCTTCCGAGATCGGTCACGACGGCTCCGGGTTGCCAGTCATCGGCATGCCGGCGTAAAAAGTCGATGATTGCCGGCACTGGCATAGCGATAAAAGTGAGATCGGCCTTGTGGATTATTTCAGCGGGGTCGTCTCCGGTTTCGTCGATCACATCGCAATCGACGGCCCAGCGTCGAATGCAGGCGCGCCGGGTCCAGCCCAAGCGACGCCACTCGGAGTGACCGCGCAAGGCCATGCCGAGCGAAGTGCCGAGTAGACCGAGGCCGATAATGGCGATATTCTTTGGTATTTCGCAGTTCATATTGGATTAATATACACCATTTTGCAATAAAATACCACTGATGACGTAAAATTAAAGCGAATGGGTGTGGTATTTCATCTGAGATAAGAATGGGCTGATGCTGGAGTCTTAATGGTGGTGTGGGTGATGAAAAAATAAAGAAGAGGGGTTAAATCCGCTAAAAGAACCTTAAAAAAAAGCAAAAAGAGTAATAAATTGACTTGAAAAAAGTAAAATATGGTGTCTATTAAGAGGCGTTGAGTGGCAGGATAGCTCAGTCGGTAGAGCAGGGGACTGAAAATCCCCGTGTCCCCGGTTCGATTCCGGGTCCGGCCACCATTTTTTTGTCTATACGCCAGTCCAAGTGACTGGCTTTTTTGTTTTCCGCCTCAAAAGTTGAGCTCAAATCTGCTCAAATCCGCAAGGGTATCGCTATTTTCTATGCTCTTCTACCGCCCAATCTGCTCAACTGCTCAGATTTCTTGGAAACCACCTGTGTCACCATCCGTTTTAGACACAGGTCATAACTTGTTAATAATCAGCAATGTTATTCTCGCCCATTCCGGTCATTATGAAAACGCAGGCAACGATAACCATGTGAGATTCGAACATGCGTCCTCTCGGTTGCTCCAACAACATTCCTCCCTCCGATGGCTAGATGTTCAACCCTACTCCAATATTGGATTAGGGTAACCTTGTGCCAAATTTGGCACAGGGTATCTTCCATATAATCCAGCTGGAGGTAAGAAAGAACATGCAGAAAGACAAAATCAATTACCGCAAAAACACAAAATGAAACAGCGCAAAGAAGCAAAATGAATGGATACCGCCCCTGAGCCATCCGAGGGCACAGGGTGTAATTGAGCTGAATACCCTGTGGAAATATTTCCCAAGGGTAACAGGGAAACTGCTTCGCGTTCTTTCAGCACTGGGCGTCGGTCTTTATATTCACGGTCCATATAACAAAGAGTAATGAACCGTGGCAAATCAATTCTGTCTATTCTGTCGCATTGTCGCAAAGTGGATTTCCAAAAACATTGCTTGACTTTTTCTCTGCATGGTATATATTATTGATATATACCAAATAAAACAGATTGCGAGGTGAATCATGGAAACGGCCAAAATATTCAAGACCGGACGGTCGCAGGCGGTGCGGTTGCCGAAAAAATACAGGTTTTCCACGGCCGAGGTAAGAATCCGACGCGAAGGGAAAAACATAATCCTGTCACCCATTTCCACGGATAGCGCATTGGAGGCATTCCTTGCCATGCCCAAATGTCCCGACTTCGAGCTTGACCGTGATGTGGCTCAAAAGGTGCAGGAAAGGGATTTGTTCTGATGGTTCTCTACATGCTGGACACCGACATTTCCTCGTATCTGATTCGCGGCGATCATCCGGAAGTCACGGAGGCATTCCGGAAACATTTTCCAAGCTGCTGCATCTCCTGCATAACCGCCGCTGAACTGCTTTTCGGTGCAAAAAAACGGAATTCAAAAATACTGACTCAGAATGTCAAGGCGTATTGTGATCTTGTTCCTATCCGCGACTGGACCGCTGATGCGGCAAAGGCTTATGCCGGAATCCGATTGGAAACAGAAGCCAACGGCACACCGCTCGGTTCGATGGATATGCTGATTGCGGCATCCGCAATAGCCGAAGGTGCGCTTTTGGTTACAAACAATACAGCCCATTTTTCAAAGGTTTCCAAGCTTAAAATTGAAAACTGGACAACCGCGGATTGCGGAAAATAACTCTGCGACATTGCGACAGAATAGACAAAATTACCCGTGAAACAAAAAATCCCGACCGACACTCCGTAAGGAGTGCCTGCCGGGATTCTATTTTACGCCATGCCGAACAATTTCCGCTGCTCGTCCCAGTCATCCGGGAAACCGCGCCGCAATCGCGACAGCGTAACGGTAGGCGGCTCCGTGCCGGTCAGAATCGCTTTGATGATGTCCGGCGCAAGGTTCACCAGCGACAGCGCACGGAAGAGGAATGCGCGTTCCTGGTTCTCGCGCCGCGCCAGTTCGGAAACGGTAGCCACATCGCCGTTTTCCAAGGCATCCCGGTATTGAAACCCCTGCACCAGCGCCTTCTGCAGCGGCGACATCTTTTCGGGATCGAATTCCGCCGGTTCGCTGTCCGGCTGGATGATGACGGTTTTATGCCCGTCGTATTTCAGGTGAATGTCAATGGTGACCTCGATGTTGCCGTTGACCAGTTTTTCCATGCTCCGCATCTTATTTCACTCCTTCCGTTTCCGCGATGATCTGTTCCAATCCGGCGGTGTCGTATTCGATTTTGACCTTGTCCGGATACACCGTGATTCCGGCGATGATGGAACGGACAAATTTGTATTGCTCGACCGGAAACATCACGTCCCATACTTTGACCAAGTCGGCGAACGCCGTCCGCACCTGATTGAGTTTCAAGCGCTTTCCGTTCTCGTCCAACTCCGCCGCCGAGTGCATCACGCCAGCCAGCATCTCCGGCTTCGCCAGCATCGTGCCGATTTCGTTCAAGAGGAGGGATTCCAGTTCCGCCGCCGGGACGCGCTTCAAGGGACACGTCGAATGAATCCGTTTGGTATCCTGGTCGCAGACGAAGTAGCGGTAACTCTTTTCGGCGGTCTTTCTGGTGAAGTTTTCCTTCATTACGCCGCCGCAACAACCGCAGCGCACCAGTCCGCGAAGCGGTGTCAAACGTTTGACGTGCCGTCCGTCATGCACCAGATTTTCCTTCAACAGCGTTTGCGCGGCATTCCACGTCTTTTTGTCGATGATGCCCTGATGTTCACCCGGATAGGTTTTATCATAATGCTTTACCAGCCCGATGTAGGTCGGATTTTGCAGCACGGCGTAAATGTACGCGCCGGTATAGGGTGTGCCGCCATGCGTCCGACCTTTCCGGCTGACCATGGTGCGGGTTTTGAATCCGGCGTCATCCAGTTCCTCCGCGACATCCCGCGCCGAACCGAGCCGAAGATAGGCGGCAAATATGCGCTTCACCATTTCAGCTTCCTCCGGTACGATTTCCAGTTTCTTGGTGACCGGATTCGAGGTATAGCCCAGAGGCGGCGGCCCGCCGCAGTGCATTCCCTTCTTTTTCGCGGCGGCGACTTTATCGCGGATCCTCTCGGTGATGACTTCGCGTTCAAACTGGGCGAACGTCATTAAAATATTCAGCATCATACGCCCGGAACTGCTTGAGGTGTTGATGTCCTGCGTTACGCTGACGAACGCGATATGGTGGCGGTCAAACAGCGTCAGCAGTTCCGCGAAGTCCAGCAGACTGCGGGAGAGCCGGTCGATTTTGTAGACGATCACGGCATCGATTTTTCCTGCTTCAATATCCTCCCGAAGCCGGATGAGCGCCGGACGGTTGGCGTTGCCGCCGCTGTATCCGCCGTCATCGTAATATTCCGGCAGGCACGTCCAGCCGTTGGCTTTCTGACTGGCGATAAAGTTTTCTCCCGCCTCGCGCTGGGCGTCCAGCGAATTGAATTCCATGTCCAGCCCTTCGTCGGTGCTTTTGCGGCAGTAAACCGCGCACCGGACGGGCGATGTAATTTCAGTCATGTTTGCGTTTCTCCTTGATTCCGAAAAATTCATATCCGTTGCGGTTGACTCCGGTAATGGCGCGCGCCGTTGCCGAGAGCGAGCCGTAAATCTGCCCGTTCCATTCGAAACCGTCCTTGCAGACGCGCACCTCGTATTTCCGGTCGCGCCAGGTACGGACAAGCAGCGTTCCGATGCGGATGTCCGCAATGGTCGAGCGTTTCAGTTTGCCGTTGACGCTCTCGATTTTCTTCTGTGCGGCGTCGCTCAAACCGCCATAGGCGAGTTCCTGTATGCGGTGGGCGAGACGGCGGCGCATGAAGACTTCGCCGTATTCCGGCGGCTCCTTGTGAAAGAGCAGTTTCCATTTTTCCGTGAGTTCCAGCATTGTCAGGTGCTGAAGGCCGAGCAGCTGGACACGGACTTCGTTCGGTTGTGTTTGAGCATCCATTTTTCATCCTTTCCGAGGTTAAATGGTTGTGGATTCGGTTGCGTATATAGAAAGCTCTCCTGTCGCGTTATAGCAAGTGCTTACCGACACAATTTCGCCTCTTTCACGACCGCCGGAATCCTTGCTCCGGTCAGCCGCAAAATCGCGGCGGCGAGTATCTCGCAGATCGTCTGTATTTTGGAAGTGTTTTCCATGGTAATATCCTTTCGTTGAACAAGTTTCGGTTAATAATCGATGTTCGATTTGCTATGTCGCCATGGAGAGCTTTCTATATGCGTAAGGCCAAACCATGGGAGGCAAGCATGGCAATCGAAAACATCACGGTCGGGACGATGGCAATCGCCAGAGTCGGTCGCAACGCAATCGAAGTGGAAGTCATCGCGTTGGAGGACGGCGGCGCATACCGCGTCCGCAACAGGAACGGCAAAGAGTTCTCCGCAAGGCGGCTTGAACCGATGCCGGATGGCGTGGCGGTTGAACCCGCACAGCAAATAATAATTCCGCCGACCGCCTCCAATGAGCCGGAGAAAACGGAAACGCCTGAGAAACACTTAAGCCTCATGGAAGCGGCGATTCGTGTTCTGCAAAGCCAGCCGGACGGCTCGGCGTTCAACACCCGCGAACTGGTGGCGATGGCAACCAAACTGGGCTTGTGGACGCCGACCGGAGCGAAAACGCCGGAACAGACGCTCTATGGTGCAATCTTTCGTGAGATCGCCACCAAAGAGCATCCGCGTATCGTCAAGGCTGAACAGAAGGGCAAATTCCGGCTAGCGTGATAGATTAGCCATATCTGCGACGGAAAAAACTTTTTATCGCCGCCAAGCAAGTCTGCTGAATATATGGAGTCCTTCCGCCGCCCTCCATGAGAAAAGGTCGGTAGGAGTACCTTTGGATCATGCCGGATGCCCTCCTATGCGGAGGCAGAGCCGCCCCCTGACTACCCAGCTGTCCTCCGCTATTTTGAGCGTCGCACGCCAATTTCCGAGCGACTGTAGGCACTTCAAAATATTCCCGGACGCTTGCGGAACGTATCTTACGCCTTCCGATTCCTTCCGCCGCCCTCTATCTCAATCGAGGCCAAGGAGTACCTTCAGATTTTCAGCTAGGGCGATGCCCTTGTGCGGACTCTGCG
>JAQVVK010000047.1 GCA_028698975.1 Victivallaceae bacterium | reverse complement strand
ATCGGCCAGATGCTGCTTCAGGGGGCCAAACTCACGCTGGCCGACTATAATCTGGTTTCGTTCAGAATAACACTCGACCGCCTCGAAGCCGAGTGGGAGGCGTTGCTGGCCAAACTCGCCTTGCTCCCCTACCCGCAGGACGGCGTGGTAATAAAACTGGCCGACGCCGAATACAGCCGTTCGCTCGGCAACACCGCCCACCACCCGCGCGGCGAGATCGCCTACAAATTCACCAATATCCGTAAAACCACCCGGCTGCTTGACGTCGAGTGGAGTTTCGGCAAAAACTGCCTTACTCCGGTGGCCTGTCTGGAACCGGTTGATATTTCGGGCATAACCATCAAACGCGCCACGTTGCACAATGTGCAAAACATCCGCGAAATGGGTCTGATGATCGGCGACACGGTGGAGGTGGAGCGGGCGGGAGACGTCATACCTTATATTGTCGCGTCGCATCCCGGCGAAACCCGGCGCGACGCGATCATCGATCAATGCCCCGGCTGCCACACCCGACTTGTACAGCGGGGGCCGGAGCTTTGCTGCCCCAATCCGGAGTGCCGCGAAACCAATCTTCAGCGGCTGGCGGCGGCGGTACGCAATCTCGGCATCGAGCGGCTGGGCGAGCCGACGCTCCGCAAACTTATGGAGCAGTGCGCCGTGCGTCATCTGCGTGATCTCTTTAACCTGACGGCTGCCGATCTCCTGCGGCTTGACAAGTTCGCCGACAAATCGGCGGGCAATCTGATCGACGAGATACAAAAGGCGCGAACCGTAAACGATTACCAGCTTTTAGCCGCATTAAATATACCCAATATCGGGCAAAACGTGGCCAAAGTGATATTCGAACACTGCGACTTTGCCGTGCTGCGTGCCATGCCGGAGGGCAAACTGGCCGATATTCCGGGAATCGGCCCGGAACGCGCCAAAGCTCTTACCGGGGAACTCGCCGCGCAAAGCGATTTTCTTGACGAAATGCTTGACGCGGTGACACTGGTTCACTCCGGCGGCGGCGACAAACTTCCCACGGTATGTTTCACCGGAAAAATGCCGGAAAAACGCTCTTTTTACGAGAAACTCGCCCGCGCCGCCGGATACGCCCCGGCCGACGACGTCACCTCCGGGCTTGCCCTGCTGGTGGCGGCCGATGTCGATAACGCCAGTTCAAAGCTGGTCAAGGCGCGCAAACTCGGGGTAAAGATCGTCGGGCTGGATGAATTTCTTGCCATGGCCGCCCCGGCGCCCCATCCCGGCGACCAGCCCGGAGTGGTCGAACAGGGCGAATTATTTTGACCAAAGGATCGGCAAAAGACCAAATGAGAACCGTACTTGACCGTCTGTTGGATTATGTGTCGTTTGACACTCAATCCAGCGAAAAAAGCCAGACACACCCGTCCACGCAAACTCAGTTTGAGCTTGCCCGTCATCTGGCGGAGGAGCTGGCGGCCATCGGCATGGAAAGGATCCGCATAACGCCGCAATGCTATGTCATGGCCGAACTTGCCGCCACCACCGGCTGCGAAAATGCGCCCGCTCTCGGCTGGATCGCCCACCTCGACACCTCCGACGCCGCTTCCGGTCGCGACATCAAGCCGCGTCTGGTCGATTACCGTGGAGGCGTGATCGAGCTGGGCAGCGGCCACACCCTCGACCCCAATATTTACCCGGCGCTTGACCACTTGACAGGTCAGCAGCTCGTCGTCACCGATGGCTCCACCCTGCTGGGAGCCGACGACAAAGCGGGCATTGCCGAAATCATGACCGCGCTGGAAACGGTCATAACCCGCCGCCTGCCGCACGGCAAACTGTGCGTCGCCTTCACTCCCGACGAGGAAATCGGCGAGGGAACGCAGTTTTTTGATATCAAGGAGTTCGGAGCCGATTTCGCTTATACCATGGATGGCGGAGAAGTCGGCGGCATCGAGTACAACAACTTCAACGCGGCACAGGCCGAACTTAACTTCACCGGGCGGTCGGTTCACCCCGGTTCGGCCAAAAACGTCATGATTAACGCGCTCAAGCTGGCGATGGAATTCAACGCCATGCTGCCCTCTGAAGAATCCCCGGAGCACACCGAGGGCACGCAGGGGTTTTATCATTTGACCGAGCTGTCCGGCTCGGTCGGCTCCGCCCGGGCCACCTATATTATCCGCGATCATGACGCGACTAATTTCGAGCGGCGCAAGGCAAAAATCGAGGCGGTCGCCGCCGCGATAAACGCCAAGTACGGAGCCAACTCCGTCAAACTTGCAATGAAGGAGCAGTACCGCAACATGTCGGAAGTGATCGACCGATTTCCATTTCTGATCGAGATAGCCGAGAGGGCGACCCGCCAGGCCGGTGTCGAGCCGCATTGCGACCCGATCCGGGGCGGCACCGACGGAGCCATGCTGTCGCTGCGCGGACTTCCCTGCCCCAATCTCGGCACCGGCGGCGGCAATTATCACGGCGAAGATGAATTCGTATCGGTGCAGCAGATGGCCGAAGCCACTGAAATCATACAGAATATCATTGCGGAGTTTTCGCAGCGGTGATCCTGAAAACCCTCTCAAAATAGGGTTTTGCAAACCCAATTAAATACCGGCAAAGCCAAATTGCAGATCGGAAGCAGCTTGGCCGACCAATTCGGGAAGATCGTCCGAGATAAATCCGCCGGAGCCGTATTCACCGCCGCGACCATGTAAAAACACGCCGAGCCGAGCCGCCCGCGCCGCGTCGCCGCCCAGCGCAACGCCCAGCCCCGCAATAACTCCGGCAAGCACATCTCCGGTACCGGCCGTCGCCAGCGTCGCCGCGCCGGAGAGATTCAACGTATGATTTCCGGTCGGATCAGCCACCACGGTGTGCGGCCCTTTGAGCACGATCACCGCTCCGGTGGCGGCGGCCAGACCGACTGCCAGCCCCGGCCGGCCGTCGGATTTCACACCAAACGCCGCCGCCAGACGCGCCGCCTCCCCCGGGTGCGGAGTGAGTACCGCGGGCGCGCTGCGTCTGCGCCATAGATCGGGGCGGTGCGCGATCAAATTGAGCGCATCGGCGTCAAGCACCAAAAATTTATCGGATCTAAGAAGTTCCAGCAGCACCGGCCAATGCGAGGGGGTATTTCCCCAGCCGCTGCCGGCCAGAACCCCGTCCGCCAAAGCCAGTGTTTCAAGGTTGCCGTTGAGCCGCACGATCACCGCCGCCGGAAGCGGCGCAAAAGGCCGCACCGGTGTCACCAGCTCGACCAGCCCGGCTCCGGCGCGCAAAGCGGCGGTCGAGGCCAGCACCGCCGCACCCGAATAACCCATGCTGCCGGCGGCGACCAGCAACCGGCCACGCCGATTTTTGTACACCTCGCCATCGAAACGGGGCAAATCGGCTCTCGCCTCAGAATCCGAGTAAACCTCCACCCCGGAGGCGTCCTTTTGCGTTGCAATGCCGATTGGCGCATAGCGCAATATCCCGGACAGCTTTATCCCGTCATTTTTCAGAAGTCCGGCTTTGACGCCGCCAAATGTTATTGTGACATCGGCCTTGACCGCCCCGCCGGTTGCCGCCTCGCCGGAATCGGCATTGAGACCGGGCGGCACATCAAGCGCGATCACCGGGTTATGCGAAGCGTTGATCGCGGCAATGCAATGCGCCGCGGTATCACGCAGTTCGCCGGTAAAACCGATACCGAGCAAACCGTCAAGCAGGAGTTCGTCCGGCAGGAATTCTTCAGGATCAAACTCTGATCTGAACGCAATATCAATGGCTCCGGATAGATCGCGAAACGCAAACGCCGCCTCATCGTGGAGCCGCTCCGGCGGCACGGTCAAAATAACCCGCACCGGCACGCCCTGCCGATCCAGCTCGGCGGCCGCCGCCAGCGCATCGCCGCCGTTATTGCCTCCTCCGGCAAGGCAGACCACCCGGCGCATATGATGTTTTTCCAGAAAAAGCCGCGCCAGCTTGGCCGCCTCGACGCCGGCCCGGCGCATCAGCACATAACCGGGCGCACCCGCGGCAATGGCGGAAAGTTCGGCACTTCGCATTTCGGCGACGCTGACCGCTTTCATCGGTTTATTCCAGCCCCTCGGCCATCTCTTTGAGCTTGCGCAGATCGAGCTTGCCGCTGCCTAAAATCGGCAGTTTGTCGATCTTGCAGAAGTCTTCGGCTTTGGGAATCCAGAGGTTGGGCAGCTTCTCATTGCGCAATCCGGCCACGATCTCGGTCGGGTTGAGGTCTTCGGGCGTATAAAACACCACCAGACGCTCGCCGCGCCGGGCGTCGGGGCGGCCGGTGACCACCACTTCGCGATCCTCGCTGCCGCGCAGACGGGAAATCGTCTGCTCGACCAGCTCATGCGGTACCATTTCGCCGCCGATCTTGCTGAAACGCGACGCGCGGCCGGTAATGTAAATATAGCCCTCGCGGTCGATCTTGGCGATGTCGCCGGTATCATAGTAGCCGTCCTGAATCACCTGCGCGGTCAGCCCCGGCTCATTGAGATATCCCTTCATAACCGTACCGCCTTTGACCTGAAGCCGGCCTGACTCGTTTTCGCCCATCTCAACCCCGGTTTCCGGGTCAACCACCCGGGTGTGAATACCCGGCAGCGGCATGCCAATGCTGCCGGGGTGGTCGGCGCGTTTGCCGAGACGGAAGATCGAGTTGCAGAGGTTGATCGACACGATGGGCGACAACTCGGTGCAGCCGTATCCCTCGACCACATCAAGCCGCGCGCCGGAGAGTTCGCGAAACCGTTTCGACAGCTCCGGGCGCAACTTCTCCGCCCCGGTGACCACCAGACGCAGCGAATTAAGCTGCTCCGGCTTGGCCTTGCGAATATAGCTCAAAAGGAAAGTCGGCGTCGCGGTAAGCAACGTCACCTTGTATTTGGCGATCGAGGCCATGATGCCGGCCGAGTCGAGCGGGTTGGTCACATACACCACCGGGGTGCCGCCGACCCCCATAAACGCGAATCCGGTCATGAAGCCGTAGGCGTGAAACATCGGCAGATTTCCGGCGATCACATCGTGAATACTCCAGTCGATCACCCGCCAGAACGAGAAAATATCGCAGTTGATGTTGCGGTGCGTAAGCATGACCGCCTTGGGTTTGCCGGTCGAACCGCTGGAAAAGAGCAGTACCGCCTCGCGCTGGACGTTGAATGCGCTGGTCGGCGCGACCCGTCTGGCCAGCGTCCGCCACGGCAAAAGAAGCGATTTGAGAATCGCCGCACGCTTGAATGACGGCGAGACCTTGGGCGCAAGGTCTTCGAGCATGACCATTTCCGGAGCCGGCTCCCAATCGAGCTTGGCGAGAAATTTGCGGCTGGTGAGGATGAGCGACACCCCGGCGCGCCGCGCCGCCTCCAGCGCAACGTCGCGCCCGGAACTGAAGTTGATGACGGCCGGCGTGTGGTCGCTCATCAAAATACCATGCAGTATCGAAGTCATGATCGTGCAGTTGGGCAGCAGCGCGCCGACATAACCGGAATTTCCGGTATTGAGCGAGCGGATAAGCCTCGAAAGCACGATCGAACGCACCATGATGGTGAAATTGGCCACTCCCCCGGTTTCGGCGTCGATGTAGATTTTACGGAAAGGATGTTTCTTGGCCTGCTTTATGAAGGCGGTATGGATCGGCAGCTCGCCCGGCTGCGGCCCCAATTCGGCGTCGGCCCCCAGCTCGGAGAGTTTCTGCCGCAGTTGAAACGCGGTAAGATCCGGCGCGATCGGTTTGCCGACGGTGACGTTGAAATCGACCGGCAGCGAATGGGGAAACTTTATGCGAAACGTGTTGTCCGAAGCGGTGAGCAATCTGCCGCGCAGCATGCCGATGCGCAACGGCAAAATGGTGGTCTGGTTGCCCGGCGGCAGCAGCGGAGCCACGCCGGAGCGGAAGCGCATCAGTCCGCCGGAGCCGGAGATGCCGCCCTCGGGGAAGAAACAGAGCACTTCGCCTTTACGCAGCGTCAGCCGGCAGTAGGTGAAGAAGCGGCGCATGGCCTTGGGGTGGCGGCTGTCGGGCACGCAGATCACGCCGAAAAAGCGGAGCAGCACCCCGAACGGTTTGATGTCAAAGAAATTCTGATGCACCATGAAACGCACCCGGCGTCTTTTGCACGCCGACTGTATCCAGATGAGGTCGAGCAGCGAAACGTGGTTTGAGACCAGAAGCACCGGACCCGAGCCCGGAATATTTTCCGCCCCGGCGATGCGGATGCGGAAAAAAGTATGGCGCAGCAGAAACGCCGCGCAACGCAAACCGAACCTCGGACAAAGACGGAATATTGCGAGAATCAATGCGCCCAGTAAAAGTATCGCGCCCAACACATAAAGAAAGATTTGCATTTCAGACCAGTTTTTTCATTTCTTGTTTGAAATCCTCCAGCGACGGGCAGCGCAAATATGGGTTGCTCCGCTTCTCCTCGCCGAGAGTACGACATGGCACGCTACCGTAGTCGTGCCCCGAATAAACCATCAAATTATCATTGAGCGGTATTATACGCCGCGTCAACGAGTCAAACATCTCCTTCGAACGGCAAAACCCGACGCACCCGACAAACAGCGTGTCGCCGGTAAACAGCGCCGAATCGTCCGAAAGTCGGTAACACACCGAGTCACGGCTGTGCCCCGGCGTAAAAATCGCCTCGATGAATCCGTCGCCAAACGGCAGCTTCTCGCCGTTGCGCAACCGGTGCCCCGCCTCGGCCTGACAGCAGGGATGGGCGGCGACCGGCGCGGCAAAAAAAATCTGCGCCTCGCCCAAAGCCTCCCAGTGGTCGAGATGCCCGTGGGTAAGCAGTATCCAGCGCGGAGTTATCGCTCCGGCGGCCGCGACGGCGGCGCGGATTGTTTCGACGTCTCCGGTGGGGTCAATCAGCACGGCGTCGCCATTTTCGGCGACGACGAGATAGCTGAAATTATGATCAAAACCGCCTACGGCGAGCTGTTTAACCTTGAACATGACACTCCACTTCAAATATATTGCACCGATAACATAACCCTGCCAAACGTTTTTTGCAAATCACAGGCTTCAAAAATGCGGCAATTTTCACGGGTTGCGGTTGCAACTTGGCCGGGGGCGTAATATATTACATAGCGTATGGCGGCATAAGGCCGTAACGTGGAGGTGTTTTATGTTCAGTTCTACAACAGAAATCGTCTGTGCGGCGATCGTTGCCGTGCTCACATGGGTGATTGTAATGCTCGGCGTGGCGCGTCTGGCGCGTTTTTATGCCGATTTCAAGTCTTTCCGGCGCGATCTCGATGCACATTTGTTCGGCGTGGAAGCGCAGCTTAAAAAGTTGCAGTCCACCTTCAACGAATCGCTGGTCGAGCAGCGCAAGGCGGTGCGGACGCTCAACGAACAGCTCGCGCTCCAGCAGGCCGCCATGACCGGCGAATATGACATCGTCGAGGAACCAGTGTTGCCGACGCCGGAAACACCGTCGCCCGAGCCGGTACGGAAATCGTCCGCACCGCTGCCTAAAATAAATTGACCCGAGTTTTCGGATAAACAAATTCAGGAGTTTTGAAATGAAAAAGTATCTGCTGACCATGGGAATCGCCGCCGCAATGCTTTCCGCCGCGCTGCCGGCACAGGCCGCCCGCCAATCGGAAGACAAATCGACCGGCGAACAGGTGTTGGAGGCGGTCGTGCTCTATTTGCCCAACCGCATCATCGATGTCTTCGACCTCTTTACCATCAACGTCGGAGCCGGCCCGATCGTCGAAGCCCGGCTGATGGCCACCCGCGCGGTTGACGGCGGTTTCGGCTGCGGCGTCGCCTACAAGGCCTACAAGACCCATCACCGTCAGTACGGTTTCGGCAAGGAACAGGGCTGGTGGTGGTCGCTGGTCTGCATCGGCGAGGAGGATTACGGCGTGGTTGACGGCACCAACATGATCGACCGCTACACCGAGTTTCGCACCGGGTTTCCGACCCCCGACATGCGGGTTTATGATTTCTACACCGGCCCCCGCGACTACTGGCAGATCGGCGGCACGCTGGGCGGCGGCATCACCGGCGACCTCTACGTCCACCCGGTCGAGTGGCTCGACTGTGCGCTCGGATTCCTTTTCATCGACATCTCGGCGGACGATCTTACGTTTGACGACTTCCGCTAATTGATGGATGAAGAGTTCAAATGCGTCCGCTGCGGCAACTGCTGCCGCTGGTCGGGCTGCGTAAAAGTCACGGCGTCGGAAATCGACGCCGTTGCTGTTTTTTTCGGAGTTTCGCCGCAGGAATTCATCGGTCGGCACACCCGGCTTATGCCGGATCGCCAGGGGCTTTCGCTTTTGGAGAGGACGGACGGAGCCTGCGAGTTTCTGATTGACGGGCCGCCGGCGGCATGTGCCATCGAGCCGGTCAAACCGGCTCAGTGCAAAGATTTTCCATACCGCTGGAATTTTCCGGGCTGGCGCGACGAGTGTATGGCTGGACACGGCCGGAAAAAGAACGCGGGTTGAAATAATACGGGAAGCGTCATCATGATGAGTATAACTCTCCTTGACATCGGCAACACCCACACCCGTATCGCCGAAACCGACGCAGCCGGCCTGATTAGATCGGTCGGCGTGGTCGATTCTGCGCTGCTGTCGCCCGACATGCTGCCGCATGGAGAGTGCGCCGCCGTCTCGGTAAATCCGGCGGCGGCAAAGCGACTGCATGGATGCAATGTCTGGTTTCTCGACGCGGCAAGCTGCCGCAATATGATCGATCTTGACCGGATGGATTGCTCCACCCTCGGAGCCGATCGGCTCGCCAATGCCGTGGCCGCCGCCGAATTGGGGCGACTGCCGGCCATTGTTGCCGACTGCGGCACGGCCATAACGCTGGAGATCATCGATAAAAAGCGAGCTTTCCGAGGTGGTGCGATCGCTCCGGGGCGGTCGCTGATGCGGCGCGCGCTGGCCAACGGCACCGCCCAGCTGCCGCTGACCGATCTTTCAAAATCAGGAATGCTTCCCGGCTTCAACACCGCCGACGCGATCCGTTTCGGGGTGGACTCGGGGGCGATCGGCATGTTGCGCGAACTTTTGCAGCGCGCCATGGCCGCCAACGGGTTCACCGCGGCGGAAACCACCGTCTACATCGCGGGCGGCGACGCGCCGTTTTTCGCGGCTGGATTCCCGGAATACCGCCCGGCTCCGGCGGATTTTACTTTGCTTGGTCTGCTTGCGGTTTACCGGCGGTGTAACGGATAAACTCGGCGCGGATGATCCGCTTGTAATTGACCACCGTGCCGGTATTGGCCGAGCTGGTGTAGTTGAGATTGACATCCCGATACAGCATGCGCCAGCTCTGAGCCTCGTCATCATAATCAAAAGCGGTATTAAACAGCGGCTGATCCTTTTGCACCAGACCGGGGGTGACCTGCTGTTCGACGATCAGCACCGCGTCGGCGCCAGCACTCTTGGCCTCGTTTTCCAATTTGGCGATCAGACGCTCGCGTGAGACATCCTGATAATTACCCGAAACCGTCGCCTGCCCCAGCACCTGATACTGGCGGCCGATCTTGCTCGAATCGGTGAAAACCGTGACCTGAGCGGTCGGCTCGCTTTCGCGGATGCCGTCATACTCATAGGAAACGCAACCGGCCCCCAGCAACGCCGCCAGCAAACAAACCCCAACCATAAACTTCATGGCAAAATCCTCTCTTTTTGCAAAAATTTCATCAAACACAACCGGCGAAAACCGGTCAAAGCGAACCCTTGGTGGAAAGTATTCCCTTGACCCGGGGGTCAAGCGTCACCGCCGCGTCCAACGCCTTGGCAAATCCCTTGAACACCGCCTCAAAGACATGATGCACCTCCTCGCCGGCCAGCGAACGGATATGCAGATTCATGCCGCTTTTCACCGCCAGAGCCTGAAAGAATTCGTGAAAGAGCCGCACATCGATGTCTTTAACCATCGGGGCGGGCGCATTGACGCCGTACACCAGAAGCGGGCGGCCGGAAAGGTCGAGCGCTATCATGGCAAGAGCTTCGTCCATCGGCAAAAGACAACTTCCGTAGCGGCGGATCCCCGCCTTGTCTCCCAGCGCGGAGGCGATCGCTTCGCCCAGCGTCAGGCCGAGGTCTTCAAAGGTATGGTGATAATCGACCTCGATGTCGCCGACCGCCTTGATCTCCAGATTAAAGAAACCGTGCTTGGCAAACAGCGTAAGCATGTGATCGAGAAAAGGCACTCCGGTATCGATAACCCCGGTACCGTCGCCGTCAAGGTCGATCTTCACAAAAATATCGGTCTCGCGGGTTTTGCGCGTGATTTCGGCGCTGCGTTTATTTTTATTCATGGCATACCTCCGTTTTCTCTAATATAATATGTAATTATTTTTTCTGCAACGGCTGATCGCTTTTTTCTCCGTCTTCCTCCTCCTCGGACGGATAATACGGATAAGGCATCGCATCCAGCGGAGAATCGTCTTCCGCGCCGGTGAGCGACTGGGCAATAATCAGAATGTAGCGAAAACTGTCGCTGTTGACCGCCGACGAAAAAAGATTGGCCGAAAAATAGGTGAGCAGCCGCGGCGTTGTCCAAAGTTCGGCGCGGGGCGAATGCGGCTCCTCGACCACCATCCAATCGCGGCCGGGCAGAAGCAGCATGTGCCGTCTGTCGTCACGCAGAGCAAAGTCGCCCATGGCGCGCACCACCGAAACCGGCGCACTGGTCGGAGCCGCCAGCGCGGCGGCGGCGGCCAGCATGGAAACGGTGCCGACCCGGTTTTCGATCACCGGGCCGATACAGTAATATTCGGCGTGCATCGTGGTTTCGGAATAGGCGCGAAAGCCGTTTTTTTGCATAAAATAGGACAATTCATCCAGCGAATCAACACAGCACCGCATTGATTCGGCATGGAAATCAAACAGCAATTTATCCAGCCCGGGGCGTGAATCGTTGTCAAACCATTGCAAATGCACATCGATCAACCCCTCCGGCAAAGCGACCTTGCGCGACTTGAGTTTGGCGGCAAATTCCCGGCGGCGGCGACGCAAGGTGATCGCCGCCTGAAGTTGATGCACCCGGCGGCGAACCAGCGGCTGGTCGCAATCCTGCAGCTCGGCCAGGCGCGTGCCAAGCTCGCGTTCACGGTAGAGCAGCTCGGCCATTGCACTTACCGCCACCCGCTCGTCTTCGTCGTCGAGCAATGAAAGCAGATTGTCGATATTACGCGCCCGCTTTGTCATCTGTTTGCACCTTGCGCTCCGGGAATTTGCCCAAAAGCGCGTTGTCGGCAATCGTTTTCACCTCGTCGGTAAAATCGCTGCGCAGTATCCAGCGCAGAAATCCGGGATCGTTTTCGGCCACGTCGCGCAGAGTACGGCCGGAATTCTTTCCGAAATTGACGATGACCTCGTCGCCGCTCCACTTGAAGCGGCGGGTGTGATCGACCATATCCGGGCCGGTGAGGTCGGAGAATTCGGCCAATTTGCCGAGTTCGCGCGGCAGCTCCGGGTGTTTTTCGAGCTGGCCAAGCAGTACGTCAAAGGTGGCGACGGTATCGGCCATGGCTCCATGTGCGCCCTCAAGCTCCTTGCCGCAAAAAAACTTATACGCCGCCGTCAGCGTGCGCGGATAGAGTTTGCAAAAGATGTTGTAAGCGTCAACCACCTTGCGCCCCTCGACGCTGAAGTCGAACCCCGCCCGTTTGAACTCGGTCTGGAGGATCGGTATGTCGAAGCCGGTGATGTTGTAGCCGGCCAGATCGCACCCGTCGATGTAACGGTAGAGTTTCTCGGCAATAATCATAAAAGTCGGGCAGTCGGCGACGTCGGCGTCGGTAATACCGTGAATGGCGGTCGAACCCGCCGGGATCGGCATTTCCGGGTTCAGACGGCGCACCGTGCTCTGGGAAGTGCCGTCCGGCATTATCTTGAGCACCGCAATCTCGATGATCCGGTCGCGGGTCGGCAATACGCCGGTGCTTTCAATATCAAAAACGACCAGAGGCCGCTCCAATTTCAGGTCATTAAGCATGATTTTTCCTTGATGTTCAGCGGTTTATTTATGTATATCGACCACTTCACCACTGAAGAGATCGACGATTTCGGCGATTACCGGGTCTTTTAACGCATTGTTCAATGCCTGCGGATCCTTGTTGACGATGCTGTGACGCACCTTGCGGCCGGGAGCCAACTCGGCCTCCTCCGGCTGCTCTTCGGCCGGAAGCTCCGCCTTGACCGCGGCAACCGCCTCGACCTCCGCCACCGGATCACACGGGGACAACTCGGGTTCGGGGGCGGCGGCAGGTTCCGCGACCGCCTCAACCTCGGGTTCGGGTGCAGGTTCGGGTTCGGGTTCGGGTTCCATTTCGGCTTCGGGTTCAGCTTCCGGTTCCGGTTCCGGCGCGGCCTCGACAACCGCTTCCGCTTCGGGTTCCGGTTCGGGTTCGGGCGGCGGCACTACCGCCGCCAAATCCACCGTCGGCGCGGCAGCCGGAATCCGGTCAAGAAACTGAAGTTCGCCAGCCGAACGCAACTGGTTCAATCTGGTCAAAACGTCTTCAATCCGGAACGCGTGTGCCTCGC
>JAQVVK010000209.1 GCA_028698975.1 Victivallaceae bacterium | reverse complement strand
GCATATTGTCGGCAAAAATATTGTGGTCGAGGGCAACGTTTTTGTGCCGACCCCCGATGGGGCTATTTTTGCCGACAACGCGGTCATCAATATTGAGAATGAAGATATCGAAGCTACCGGCGACATCCGCTTTGTGCGCTGGTATCATACCTCCGGGTCGGTTACTCCGGAGCGGTTGGCCGAGCTGGAACGCAGTGAAAACGTCAAGGTTTCGGTCACCGGCGTATCCGGCGACCTTTGGGGAGAACGCCAGATTGCGGTCAAGGCCGACGGCATTGGCGACTCCTTGCAGGCGGAGCGCATGGTGGGCAACATCAAATCGGGCTATTTTGCCTTTGAAAATGTGCGGCTCAAGTTCAATACGTTTGTCTGCCGCGCCAAACTTTGCGAACGGCGGCCGGACGGGGTGATGACCATTAAGGACGCGTCGGTAAGCGCATGCAGTTATCTTGAAAGTGACAACAGCCACTACTCGGTCACCTGCAACGAGGCTACCCTTACGCCGCATTACACCGGGTTTTACGGTGTTGACGAGATCGATACCGACTTGGGCGATCATACTATTTTGCTTACCAACGGGTTCTGGCGCATCTACGGTATGCCGGTGCTCTGGCTGCCGGTGTTTTACAAACCCAAGGATGAGTCGCCGGGGCTTTTCAGCGTGACGGGAGGCAAGTCCAGCGACTGGGGTTTTTATGTCCTTATGTCAAAGCGTTATACGCTGCTTGACTACCCTTATTCGGCGATAAGGCTTCACGGCGACTATTACCAGAAGCGCGGTTTCGGATATGGCTTGGATGCATCGTTTGTCACCGAGGAGTCGGTCACCGAGGCTTTTGTCTATGCCATGTACGACAGACACCCCGAGCATCGTTATGATTACAATAAATACCGGATCAACGTGCCAAACTATCGCTTTGACATGCGGGTGGCCAATGTGACCCACATTACACCGCGACTTGATTTCCGCGGAGCGTTTGAGTATGCCAGCGACCCGTATTTCACAAGGGATTTCTTTTCAACGCGTTACAACGCCGACCCCCAGCCGGCCACCTATGCCGCGCTGGAGCAGCAGTTTGACCACTTGACCGCATCGCTTTATTTGAGGGCGCGGGTCAACTCGTACGACACAACCTCGGAAAGTCTTCCCGGCTTCCGTTTGGATGTTCAGCGGCAGGAGATTTTTGACACCAATATTTATTATCAGGGTGATTTCTCGACCGGTTATCATAAGATGAACTGGATCGATTTCGACCGCGAGCTGGCGTTCAACATCGGCAGTGAATTAAAGGATTATGAGGCTTTCCGGCTTGACACCACGCATTTTCTGTATTATCCGTTGCGTTTCGACTGGCTCACGGTGGTGCCGCGCGCCGGTGTCAAGATGACGGTATATTCAAATTCGTCGAAGACGCCGGTAAGTTCGGAGGATCTGGTCAAGATGTTTCTGGCTTCCCAGCGGCAGAACCTTGTGCCTTTGTTTTTCAATAATTACGACAACGACGGCGGCAGTCTGGTGCGGTTTGCCGGTGAACTTGGCTTGGAGGCGTCGACCAAGTTTTACAACTCATGGGAAGATGTCAAAAACACTTGGCTGCGGGTGGACGGGCTGCGCCATATCGTTCAGCCGTTTATGAACTACACCTACATCCCGGAACCCACTCAGGATCGTGAAAACATTTACTATTTTGACGACATCGATCGCCTGACCAAGCAGAACTTTGTGCGGCTTGGCTTGAACAACCGGTTGCAGACCAGATCGGGCAGCGGCATCTCCGACATAATGAGCATGACCAACTACATAGATATGTATATGGATTCCGCCGAGGGTGAAAACAATCTCGGCAACTTCTGTACGATCCTGTCGGCCAAGCCTTTCGCCGGGTTGACGCTCAGCACTTTGTTTGATATTGACGCCGGCGGCAACAACAATGAAGAAGCCGAGATCATGCGTGCCGGCCGTAATGTCGGTCACCCCGGTCTTGATCTCAAGTGGCTTAACCGCTGGACTTTGAATATGACCTATTCTCCGGCGGAGGATTGGAGTTTCTCGCTCGGTTACACCTATCGCCGCCCGTATTCGGCCCGCAGTGCTTATTCGATGGGGTCGACCTTTACCCAGATCAGCGCCGGGCGTTATTTCGACCGTATTTACACCGCGCAGACCCAGCAGATAGAGTTCGGGTTCAAATTTCCGATCACGCCGGATCGCCGCACTTTCGGCTCGTACAACATCGCATACGATTTCTATGACGGATATATTACTTCACAGTCGGTCTCGATCCGGCGTTTGTTTCACTGTTTTGAAGTCGTTGCCGCGTTTTCTCTCTCGCGTGACACCGCCGCCGACAGCGACGGCGGCGGATTGTGGGGTAATTACGAGCAGTCTTTTTCAATATCGGTTTATTTGACCAACCTGCAGGGGCCGATGAGCACTACGCAGAATACCGTGCTGCGTGGAGCAAACAAGGTGGCCAGCTCTCAAACGCAAAACGGAAAGGGGTGGTTCTGATATGTTTATTGTTACCGGTGGAGCCGGTCTTATTGGCAGTGCTTTGATTTGGGCGCTCAATCAACGCGGGATCGACGATATTCTGGCGGTGGATCACCTCGGAGTGTCGGATAAGTGGAAAAACCTTACTCCGCTGCGTTTTGCCGATTACATGGAGCGTGATGTATTTCGTGATAAAATGCTCCGCGACGATCTTCCCGGAAACGTGGAGGGGGTCATTCACATGGGGGCGTGCTCGTCAACGACGGAGCGCAACGCGAGTTATCTTATCGACAACAACTTCAATTATACTCGCGAGATGGCGTCGTATTGCCACTGTCGTGGTATTCGCTTTCTTTATGCTTCAAGCTGTGCTACTTATGGCGACGGGAGCTGCGGCTATGTCGATGACGAGGACAGCATCGAAAAACTTCGTCCGATGAATATGTACGGTTACTCCAAGCAGCTCTTTGACCTCTGGGCCAAACGCAACGGTTTGCTTAAAGAGATCGTCGGGTGCAAGTTTTCCAATGTCTGGGGGCCAAACGAGCGGCACAAAGGCGAAATGCGAAGTGTGGTCTGCCGTGCTTTCGAGCAGATCGGAGCCGAAAGCAAAATGCGTCTGTTTCGCTCCTACCGCAAAG
>JAQVVK010000208.1 GCA_028698975.1 Victivallaceae bacterium | reverse complement strand
GGCATCCTTTCGCTTTACCATAAATCCATCAATTTAAAATAACCCGAAAACGCCCCGGTTTCAAATATTTTTCAGCAATTACAGCGAAAGTTTAGCTTATTTTACTTGGTGCGATCCGCCAGTTTGACCACCGACCGGTAAAATTCGGCCCGTTTACGCGAAAGCTGCGCTCCGGCCTTGTCGCCGCGCCGCTCCCACTCGGCTGCCAGCGGTACTTCAATCTCCAACGCCAGCTCCGGTCGCCCCAACCGGTATTCCAGCAAGGCGCGTGCGCTTCCACGCTCGGGTGAAGCGTTTTCCTGAGTGTCCTTACCCAAAAGATCGACCGCCTCCGCCAAACGCCCGGCCTCGTCGCCGGCGGCGTTGAGCAACACCCACGCCATCAGCACCGCCGGAGTCGGGGCGTATGCCGGACCGGTGCGAAAAAGTTCGACCACCTCGCCCGCCCGCCCTCTGATCGCGGCATGGCGCATCGTAAGATTCAACGCGCTGAAATAAAGACGCACCAGATCCGGGCGTTTCTTTATCTCGGCCAAAGTCAACGCCAACGCCTCGCCGGCGCGTCCGGAATTTTCCAGCACAAAATAACGCAGACGCAACGCCGTCGGGTTGCCGGGGTCAAGCCGCAGCACCTTGTCGGTCTGCGCCGCGATCCGCCGCTCGTTGTTCTCCCGCAGCGCGGATTCCGCGTCGTCAAGCAATGCGGCGACCTCAGCCTCGGTTTCGATTGTCAGCTTCCCGGCAAAAAATCGCTCAAGCGCCTCCTCCAGATCGATCGCCTCGCCAAACCAGACCACCGTGCCGGTGCGATCGACAATGAAGGCTCCGGGATAACGCAGACTGCCTTTCATATAGGCCGGGGTGATGGTGCGCGTCGTATCGCAGGCAACGGCAAAACGCCAGTCGCCGCCATTGAGCAGCCCGGATTCATCAAGTTCCGGGGCGGTGTCGGGGGTGACCGCCGCCATGGCCACCCGCCTGCCGTAGACGCCGGCAAGCTGGTTCATACGCAGAAAAGTCTCGAGCGTACTGGCGGCGCGGGACATAAAAAACACCACAACTCGCGCTTCGGCATGATCAACCGTCGCCTTTTGCCGGTCGGTTTCAGGAGGCAAAAGCGTAACCGCGCTGCCGTGCATCCACCTGACATTATCAAGTTCGTGCGCCAAATCCCCGGGCCGCAGAGCAAAGAGCGGCGACAGCCCGACGAATACCATGACCAGCACAAATGCCGATTTATTCATCTTCCCCCCCTCTTCCTTAAACGGTTTTCGCTCAAAGGAACCAAAGTCTGGCCAAGGCCGAAAGCCGGGCCTTTAATGCCAGACCGCGCCGTTCTCCGGCGGTTTCGCGACGGCTGCGGGTAAGCCACGCCGAATTACGCGCCGTAAACAGCGCGTACACGCAGATCCAAGTCAGGGCGAACATGGCGTACACGCCGAAACAGAACGCCCACACCGACTCCGACTTGCGGAAATGCCGGGCATACATCATGGCCGGAGTCAACGACCACAGCACGCACGGCAAAACCGTGTAGCAGAAAAAGAGATCCGGGTTGAATATCAAATTGTAGGCCATGGCCGGCAGGAAAATCAGCGGCGAGAGTATGCCTATTGACATCATGAAAAGGTTGATTTGCAGCACAATGCGGTCAAACGACGAGAAATCACCGATCACCGCCAGCATCAGCTGAAGATTTTCACGCACATCGCTGCGAGTCCAGCGGATCAGCATCTTGCACGCCCGCCGGTAAGTGGTCGGCATCAGAGTGTAACCGAGCGCGGTATCCTGATACACCACCCGGAAATGCTCGCGGATCAGCAGACTGGTTATAGCCCGATCCTCGCCGATGCGCGACGGAAGACCCATGAATTTCTGATTAAGCCATTCGTCGAGCAGCGGCAGCACCGCCGAGCGGCGATAAGCACTGAGAGCCCCCGGGGTGCAAAGCACGCCGTTGACCACGCTCTGAGACTCGCGGATAAAGTCGAAACCGAAAACAAACCCGGTATCAAGCATCAGCGGGATCATCCCGTCGGCCGTATTTTTCACCCGGATATTTCCGGAAACGCCGCCGACATCGCTAAATGCAAACGGAGCCATAAGTTCGCGCAACGCTCCGGGAGTCACTTCGGAATCGCTGTCGACCGTCACCACCACTTCGCCGCGGGCGATCTTTATGCCGTGATACAGCGCGTGTTTCTTGCCGCCGTTTTGCACCAGATTGATCGACTTGATGCGTCCGTTGGAGTCGGCAACCGCCTTCTCGATCCAGCTCCAGGTATCGTCTTCGCTGCCGTCGTTGATGGCGATTATCTCCAGCTTGTCGACCGGGTAATCGCTGGCCATGATACTGTTAAGCGCAGTCAATATGTTGCTGCCCTCGTTAAAAGCGGGCACCAGCACACTGCATACCGGCAGATCGTCGTCGCTCACGCTCGGGAAACGTTTGTAGAAAAACGCCAGCAACGCCATCATCAGGAAATAAAGCACGGTAAGCGCAGACAGTACGCAGCAGAAGATCAGAAACGGCATGCCAAGCACGCTCATATCATCAAAACTCTTGCTGGCAAACATTTGCTTCCAGCTCCACGGCATGATCGCAAATGAGGCAATCACCAGGAACCAGCCTATTGTTTTGATAACCGTTCTGGCGGAAAAGGCGTTCGAAATTTTCATACCCCCCCGTTTCCCGGAAAGCTCAAAGCCACCCGGTCGGATTGCCCGACGATCGTACCGCCGAACACACCGTTTCTCTGTAATATGCTAAAGTTGTTTGTTTTGAAAGCGAAAAAACGATGTTTAATATAGCACGCTTTTATTTTTTTTCAACTTGCGCCACAAACATTACCGTGATCCGCCGCAACATCCGGCGGCGGATCGCGGTATTTCGGGTTACTCCGCCACTTGGCAGCAGGGCAGATATTCATACCACAACAGTGCGACCGTCATAAGGATGACAAACCCCAACGCCACGCTGTTGAGCACGATCCCGGCGATAGCCGGACCGCTCGACAAGTGCTGACGGCTTTTCCTGACGGTATCCACAATACCCATGACCAAAGCCACAAGCGACGGGATGAACCATATCCAGCCGAAAAACGGAATCCAGCCGCATATCGTTCCGAGTATACCCATGACCATTGACGCAACACCCATAACCAACCC
>JAQVVK010000207.1 GCA_028698975.1 Victivallaceae bacterium | reverse complement strand
CCACGCTTCAAGCACCGAATTGACAAAGAAACGAGTGTTTGCAATCGTGAAATGCAAATATGTCCGCGGAGCACACGAGAACTCCCAATCATGCGCCAATGCAGACGGTTCGAAGCGACGCAACTCCCGGGTCACCCACCGCCGCCAGCGTCGCGCCCAGCGCTCCGGGCCAATGCCATTGTAACACTCGCGCAACTGCCATGCCGGGGCTGTCCAGAAGCCGGGGGCGGCAGACATGCGGGCTCTCAGGCACCGCGATCGCAACACCTCCAGGTTTCGTCCCGATCAACTGGCGGATAAGACCGCCATTGTCGGCTCCGGCAACGCCGTCCGGCTGTTGAAGTGCATCCAGTGGGCGGCGTGGCAGGAGTTCGGCCTGCCGCTGCAGCTTGCCGAGACCAAAGAAGAAGCCGCGGTCGGCGCGGCGCAACTCGCCTTGACGGCAAAATAACAGGAGAATCCGATCAGATGAATTTGGATTTCAAGGTAATCGAGATTGCCAACCCGGCCGCCGGCACCTCCGCCCTGATCGGCGAACTCGGCGGTGTGATACTTGAACTATGGGTTCCCGACTTGGCCGGCATACCGCGCGACGTGGTGCTCGGCTACGACGACCCGCATGACTACATCGACAACCCCTATCACCTGGGCGTGATGATCGGCCGCTATGCCAACCGTATCCGCGAGGGTTGTTTTGTTTTGGGCAACCGGCCTTGCCGTCTTGACCGCAACAATCAATACGGCGACTGCATACACGGCGGCACGGCGGGTTTTCATCTGCAACGCATGCAGCTCTGCCGCCTCGGCGTCAATGCGGTAAAGTTGACGTTGACCAGCCCGGACGGGGCGGGCGGATTTCCCGGAAATCTTTCGCTTCAACTGGTTTATACGTTGACTGATGACGGCGCGTTGTCTCTGGACTACCGGGCCGAAACCGACGCCGCGACGGTATTGAACCTCACCAACCACACCTACTTCAACCTTGAGGGTCGGGAAAGCCGCTCCATCGCCGGGCATGAAGTAACCATAAATTCAGACAAGTTTGTGGAAACCGACGGGGCGCGCGGGCTGCCCTCCGGGTGCTTTCTGGAGGTTGCCGGCCACTGCTGCGACCTGCGGACGCCCGCCCGTATGGGACGCTTTTTGCCGGAGCTGCCGCCAGAGTTGCAGCCGCTTTGCGGCTTTGACTTCAATTATAAGGCTCCGGGCGATCTCAACACAAGGGCGGCGTCGGTTTACGCCCCGGCAAGCGGAATTACCTTGGAGGTTAGCTCAACCGAACCCGCGCTGGGCTTTTATACCGGCAATCACCTTGACGGCACCCGAAAGGGCAAGGGAGGCGGAGTTTATCCGCCGTTTTCCGGGCTGTGTCTGGAGTCGCAGCATTTCCCCGATTCGCCGAACCATCCGGAATTTCCGTCCACGCGGTTGCTGCCATGCGAGATTTACCGGCAAAAAACCGTATGGCGTTTTCGCCGGGAAACGCGCTGACCGCAAACCGTGCTTTCATCTCCGGTCAATCTGTCTGGCGAAGCTGGGCGATGCTTTCGCGCTCAATCAATTCGTAAGAGTGCATGATATTCCTGTGGGCGCACTCGCCGCTTAGCACACATCGAAATGCAGTAAAAGCAAGACCTTTGCATTTACAGTTTTTCTGTAACGCCTCGGCATCCTCAATGGTATCACAAATGACTACAGACTCGGCATCATAGATTTGGTCAAGATTGTACAAAGGCTGCTTTTCGGGAACAGAAACCGTAACGCACATTGGGAACTGCGTTTTTTTATTGAACCACGCGGTCAACGGCAAGTAATGCTTGGCAAAACAACCATTGTTGTCACCATAAACTTTAATTTGTTTCAGAAAGACCGTGCCATATTCATCTTTGAAATTGTACACCTGTTTTAGATGGTTAAAGTCCTTCTCGACCTGCTCTGAAAACATTTGATGCCGGTAGGGAAAGCGCTTTTGAAAAAACGAAAGCAACCGTGCCTGACAATCTGAAATGTTCCGGGGCTCGGCGTATCGATAAAGATTATCTCGTCGCCATGGAATCGGAATCAACGATTTTCCGCTGACGTGAAAAGAATCATACCCATTGTTTTTAACTCCGAAGAATTTCGCTGCGCTTGAAACGCTTTGATAACGGCTGCACGATGCTAACATTTTGTATAAGGAGCTCCCTTGCCCATGAACCGGTTGAACAACAGAATGACATTGGGTCCATGACCGTGTGTGAAAAAAGAGAATATCAGAGGATTTATCTGAAAAACTGAAGTCCGTATAGTGAATGCCAGTCGTTGGATCCGTAAACTCAAAAGGAAAACAATGATTTGCGGCGGCATAACCGATTAAAGCACCACGATATTGGCAGTCGAGTAGCAGTAATGAAAGCTTTTCCTCCATAATGCGCTTACTCATAGATCTACATGGGACATCGTCACTTCCGATGGCAGTAACGTTTTTTTTGTATTTCATCGCATAATACTTCTTTTTCCATGGTTCACTTCCTTGTTGAATAATTGTTTCTGTTTTGAGAAAGATGTTTAAATTTATATTCTATTAAAATTGGCGTCGCCGCAACGCTCGCAAAGCTTCCGCCGGAATTGCGGCACGAGGTTTCGGCGATCGGCGTCACCGGACAGATGCACTCGGTTTTGCTGGGACGCGGTCAGCAAATTTCTCCCCTGATCACCTGGCAGGATCACCGCTGCGGCGAAGCGGCGTTGAAGCGATTCTCGCAGAAAGCACAAGTTATTCTGCGCGAAGGTTTTGGCGGAGCGACACTCGCAAGGCTTGCCGAGGCCGGGCAACTCGCGCAATGGGAGTTCGCCGCCACCATCGGCGACTATCTGGTGCAAACGCTCACCGGCAACGACGTCGTTGTTACCGACCCCACCCATGCCGCAAGCTGGGGGCTGTACGACAACGCCGCCGGGCGGGTGGAGCGTGACGGGTTTTCTCTAATAACATTCCGGCGTTTTTACAGAGTGGAACCCGGAAAAATATTGGGCGTGACCAATGTGATCTGTTGATACGGACGCTTCTGCGCACGGGCGACGATCAGCTCCTCCAACGCTTCGGCGATTTCATCGGACGCATGAGAAATCGCCGTAATCGGCGGATTCGCCTGCCGACAGACTCCCGCGGCGTCCAAGGTTACAAGTTTGA
>JAQVVK010000046.1 GCA_028698975.1 Victivallaceae bacterium | reverse complement strand
CTTCGCTTAGATAATCTGTCAACGCTTTCATGGCGTCAAGCGCACGATTGAGCTTGCCCAACGTATTGGCAAAATTCTCCTGCCCATCCACCATGGCCGCCGCCGCGTCGCGGAATGCGGTCGCACTGTCAGCCACCCGCGCCCGACGCGACTCGTCGGCCAATTGATTGGTAAGGCGGTTGAGGTCGCTGAGATTCTTCTCCAGCGAAGCGGCCAATTCGTTAAGCCGTTTTTCGCTGAATACAGCGGCAACATTGCGAGTGCTGTTTTCCAAACTGTCGGAGGCCTCGTTGAGATGGGAGATCATCGATTTCAACGCCGGGTCGGAAAGCAGCCCCGACAACTGCGTCAAACTGTGCTCCAAATCATCGGAAATATCTTCAAACCTGATCTTGGAAATACGTTCAAGCGAAGTAGACAACGCCTCGATGATGTCGTTAAACGCCGACGGCGCCGACGGCACAAAGATCACATCAACCGGCATATAGGTCGGCGGCAACGGCACCGGCGAACCCGGCGGCGCAATATAATCCAGCCCGATGTAACGCATGCCGGTTATGCCGGCGTATTCAAGCCGGCAACGCAGACCGTCACTCAATTCCTTGCGCATGAATTGATCGAAACTTGCGTCACGGTCATCGTTGCCGCCGGATTCGGTAGTGATGAATTTGTCGAGGTGTATGCTCATGTCGACCCGCACCAGTTTATCGGCGATGCGGATCGATACGTCGGTCACGTTGCCGATCGGCACGCCGCGGTATTTCACCGCCGAACCGTTGCTCAACCCCTGCACCGATTCGTTGAAATAAGTACGGATATACGCCTTGCGCACAAAAATATCGGACATACCCAAAAAGAAAAGCGCGGCCAGCGTCACCGCAATGCCGCCGCAGACAAAAAGGCCGATGCGAAGTTTTCGATTGTTGTCGTCCATTTAATCCACCTTTTTTACCTGAAAATCGGTCTCGTCCGAACTCTTTAACCCGTCACGACCCAAAAACGACCTCACCCAGCGGTTGGGCGAGTCGTTGAGCAACTGCCGCGGATTTCCGGCGGCTATGATCGACTTGGTCGCCTTGTCGAGCATGACCACCCGGTCGGCAATGGTAAAAATACTGTCAAGCTCGTGCGTCACCACCACGATGGTCGATCCAAAATTGTCGCGCAACCGCAATATCAGCCGGTCAAGGTCGGCCGACGTTATCGGGTCAAGCCCCGCCGACGGTTCGTCAAAGAAAAGCAAATGGGGGTCGAGCGCGAGTGCGCGGGCCAGACCGGCTCTTTTCTTCATTCCTCCCGACAACTCCGACGGCATATAAGTGCCAAATCCGCCGAGATCGACCAGTTTAAGTTTTTCCTCGACCACTTCGGCGATTTTTGAACTGGAATAATCGGTATATTCCTCCAGCGGCAACGCCACGTTTTCCGCGACCGTCATCGAGCCAAACAACGCTCCGCCCTGATAGGTCACGCCAAATTCGCGCATGATCGAGCGTTTGCCCTCCTCGCCGGCGTTGACAATGCTGCGGCCGTCGATCAAGATGTCGCCGGCTTGCGGAGAATACAAACCGATGATATGTTTCAGCAGCGTCGATTTGCCGCAGCCGGAGCCGCCGAGAATACACATTATCTCGCCCTTGCCCACTGAAAACGAAATGTTTTGCATGAGCACCCGGTCGCCGTAACCGATCGTGACGTTTTGTACTTCGATGGCTTTATCCGCCGGCATCTTGATCTCTCCTCAATATCCGATGAACGAGTACAGTACGGTGATCACCGCGTCGGCGACCACCACCAAAAAGATCGAACTCACCACCGCACTGGTCGCCCCCCGCCCCACTCCGAGCGCGTCGTTGGAGGCGCGAAAGCCGCAGTAACACCCCGCCATGGTTATAAGCACGGCAAAGACCACGCTTTTGAGCGCGCCAAGCGCGAAAGTCGTGAAATTAAGCACTTCAACGGTGCGCCCCCAATAGGCCGCCGCCGGCAACCCCATGGCGGTCACCCCGATCAGCATACCGCCGAAAACTCCGGCCGCGTCGCCAAACACGGTAAGCACCGGCAGCGCGATAATCATGGCGATCAGCTTGGGAAGCACCAGATACGCCTCCGGCCTGATACCCATCGTGGCCAGTGCGCTAACTTCTTCATCGACCTGCATGGTGCCGATTTCGGCGGCAAAGGCCGATCCCGCCCGCCCGGTGGCGATCATCGCCACCATCAGAGGCCCGAATTCTTTGAGCACCGAAAACCCGATCAGGTCGGCGGAAAAGATTTCGCTGCCCACCTTTTGAAGCTGAATCGCCGCCTGCACCCCGATCACCCCGCCCATCAGGAAACAGATCATCAGCACAATGCCGACCGATCTTGCCCCGCAAAGGTCGAGATAATAAAGGAACTCCCTCACCCGGAAGCCGCGCCGGGTAAAAACCAGAGGTACGGCCGAGGCGACCCGGCCGATGAAGATCACCGGTTCGGTGCAATTTCCCAGCAACGTTTTTACCGTCACGCCTCCACCCTCCGGGTTGAAATTCAATACATACGGTTCTGTTTCTGGACCTTGACCTTGGGTTCCTCAAGATAAAGCGAATACCAGAGGTCGCCAAACCCCGCATTGTTGAAATGCTTGAATTTGCCGTTGACCAGCCGGTCGCAATTTTCCAGCAGCGTGGGGTTGTCGGAGAGTTTTTTGGCCGCCACCATCACCGCCACCGCCTGCTCGTTTTCGCCCTTTTTGAGCAGGATCCAAGCATAGGTCGAAGCGGCCAGCGCGCCGTCGTCGCCCTTGAGCCGCGAACACTTCGACTTGTAGAACTTGTTAAGCCCCGGCGCGTCCTTTTTATACATGCGAATAAGTTTGATGAGCTTGGAACGCGCGTCAAACACCAGACATTTCGGCAGGAGTTCGTCGACCTTGGCAAAGTCGCGCAACTGGTAGTGAAGCTGCATCTTCATGGTGTTTATCTGCTTGCGCAGCATCAAATTCCACTTGTAATACGGCTCGTACTCCGCCGTCAACGCCAGCGCGTCGCGCACAATGTCGCTCTGCAACTTCTCAAGCGTCTGCTGCGCCGCCTTGACCCCGGCTCCCGGACGCGCCTGAAAAACCGCGATCTGGCGGTTGATGCGCGCCTGACCGGCCCGCATCAGATCCTCCATCTTGCGCTGGATCCTGCCGACCCGCCGCCGCACCACCAATGCCATTACTATCTGTACGATAATGGCGGTTAAAATAAACGTCACCACTCCCCAGGCCGGCGCATCCTGATCGCGCCAGATAAACGCCCCCGCCGCGGCCCCCGCCCCCATGGCAATCAACAAACTTAGCATATTAAAGGCCTCCCCGGTTTAGCGTGTTACTTCTTGTGCTTGCGCTGTTTCTGACGCTGCTTCTTGGCCAGCTTGGCCACCCGTTTCTTATGATCCTGTTCGCGCTTGGTGACCGGCAGCGGCGCATGCAGCAATCCGCCGAGCGAGGCTCCCGGCCCCGGCTCCGGCAACGCCGCGCCCGACATCAACCGGCCGATCGCACTGTTGCCGCGCATCATCTTGCGCATGGTTTCAAACTGCTTGGTGAGCGAGCTGACCGTTTCGACCGGCACGCCGGCGCCTTTGGCAATACGCTTTTTGCGCGAAAAATTTATGAGGTCCGGGTTGTTGCGCTCGGCGACGGTCATCGAAAGTATAACCGCCTCCATCCGGGCAAAATGTTTGAGATCGACCCCGGAAACCAGACCGGAAAGCTGGCGGCCGCCGGGCAGAAAACGCAAAATGCTTTCCATGCCGCCCAGCTTGGTGATCTGCTTGAGCTGGCTGAGGAAATCATTGTAGTCAAACTGGTTTTTGCGCAGTTTTTCCTGAAGTTTGCGCGCCTCGTCTTCATCGATCTCGGCGGCGGCTTTTTCGACCAGTGACACCACATCGCCCATGCCGAGTATGCGGCCGGCCATGCGGTCGGGAAAGAACACTTCGAGCGCGTCGAGCTTTTCACCGGAACCGGCGAATTTGACCGGACAACCGGTCACTTTGCGGATCGACAACGCCGCGCCGCCTCTGGAGTCGCCGTCCAGCTTGGTAAGTATGAAGCCGGTCAAGTCAAGCGCGGCATGAAAATGCTGGGCCACCGATACCGCCTCCTGGCCGAGGGCGGAATCCGCCACCAGCAGGATTTCGTCGGGATGCACCGCCTGGCGTATGCGCACCAATTCCTGCACCATCGTGTCGTCGATCTGAAGCCGGCCGGCGGTATCGACGATCACCACATCGGCATTTTGCCGGGTCGCCGCCTGAAGCGCGTTGGAGGCGATGGCCGCCACGTTGACGCTGGTGCGCTCGACATGCACCGGCACGTCGATCTCGCGACCGATGGTTTCCAATTGATCGATGGCGGCCGGGCGGTAGACGTCGCCCGCCACCAGCAGCACCGATTTGCCGTCCTGCTTGAGTTTCAACGCAAGCTTGCCGGCGGTGGTGGTCTTGCCGGAGCCGTGCAGACCGACCAGCATGATCACCGCCGGTTTACGATCGAGCTTCAGCTCGGCGGCGTCGCTGCCCAACAGGTCGACCAGCTTGTCGTGAACGATCTTCACCACCTGCTGCGCCGGCGTGACGCTCTTGATGACTTCGCGGCCGATGCATTCCGACTTGACGCTCTCGACGAATTCGGTCGCCACCTCGATATTGACGTCGGCGTCGAGCAAGGCCAGCCTTATTTCGCGCATCGCGTCGGCGATGTTGGCCTCGGTCATGGCACTTTCACCCCGCAACTTGCGGAAAACACCATGCAGTTTATCGCTTAAAGATTCGAACATAACCCCTCTGTACCTTCCTCTTTTTTTACGTTTATAATAATAATAACACCTTAATATACTTTGCTCCCGGCTCAACTTCAAGAGAATGTTTGGAAAATAAAACGTAAATGGATTGCCTTTAGCGGCAAGTCATGGTAAATTAAACGAAATGATTTTTTCGTATGTCAATTCCATGGAGGTACCTATGAGAAGCGATCTGATGAAAAGCGGAGCCGAGCGCGCCCCGCACCGCAGTCTGATGCGGGCCACCGGCCTCACGTCGGACGACCTCAAGAAGCCGTTTATCGGCGTCTGCAACTCCTATACCAACATCCCGCCGGGTCACTGTCACCTCAAAAAAGTGGGCGAAATCGTCTGCGACGCCATTCGCGCCGCCGGCGGCGTACCCTATGAATTCAATACCATCGCGGTCTGCGACGGTATCGCAATGGGGCATCGCGGCATGAAGTATTCGCTGCCCAGCCGCGAACTTATCGCCGACTGCGTCGAAACCATGGGCACGGCGCACCCCTTTGACGCCATGATCTGCATACCCAACTGCGACAAGATCGTGCCGGGCATGCTTATGGGCGCAATGCGGCTCAATATCCCGACCATTTTCGCCTCGGGCGGGCCGATGGCGGCGGGGCGCGACCCCAAGAGCGGCAAAGTGGCCGACCTCATCACCGTGTTTGAGGGCGTCGCCCAGCTGAAAACCGGCAACCGCAACGAGGCCGAGCTTGAAGCTCTCGAATGCGACGCCTGTCCGGGAGCCGGTTCCTGCTCCGGGATGTTCACCGCCAACAGCATGAACTGCCTCTGCGAAGCTCTCGGCATCGCGCTGCCCGGCAACGGTTCGCTGCTGGCCGAGTCCGCCGAACGTGTCGAACTCTGGAAAAAGGCCGCCAAACGCATTGTCGAAATGGCTCTCGATCCGCAGGCCAAAACCGCCCGCGATTTCGCCACGCCGACCGCGTTTCACAACGCGCTCGCTCTCGACATGGCCATGGGCGGCAGCAGCAACACCGTGCTGCACACGCTGGCCGTCGCCAACGAGGCCGGGGTGAAACTCGACCTGCACAAACTTGACGAGATCAGCCGCCGCACCCCCAACATCTGCAAGGTTTCGCCGTCCAGCGAATACCACATGGCCGATGTGCGCGACGCGGGCGGAGTGATGGCTATCATCAAGGAGATCAGCAAGATCGCCGGTCTGGTCGATCCCGCCGCTCCCACGGTTTCCGGCATGACGCTCGGCGAGGAGTTCGCGGCGTCTCCGGCTCCGGACGGCACCGTCATACGCACGCTCGAAAACCCGTACAGCAAGTCGGGCGGTCTGGCCATTCTTTTTGGCAACCTCGCGGAAAACGGCTGCGTGGTCAAGGCGGCCGGCGTCGCCGCGGCAATGCTTACTCATCGCGGACCGGCGGTCATCTTTGAAAGCGAAGAAGAGGCGGGTCAGGGCATCCTGGCCGGCAAGGTCAAGGCCGGCGACGTGGTGGTGATCCGCTACGAAGGCCCCAAGGGCGGCCCCGGCATGCAGGAAATGCTCGCTCCGACCAGTTATATCATGGGTCGCGGGCTTGGTGAGAGCGTCGCGCTCATCACCGACGGCCGTTTCTCCGGCGGCACTCACGGCGCCTGCATCGGGCATATCAGCCCGGAGGCGGCGGCCGGCGGCGTGATCGCTCTGGTCGAACCCGGCGACATGATCGCAATCGACATACCCAACCGCACCATCGAGCTGGAAGTGCCCGCCGACGTGCTGGCCAAACGGCGCGCCGTCTGGCAGCCGCCGAAACCCAAGGCGGTCACCGGTTATCTGGCGCGTTACGCCATGACTGCGACCAGCGCGGACACCGGCGGTGTGCTGCGCGTGCCGACGAAGTAACGGGGCAGTGCTCTGAGACTGCGACCGCACATGACGCGACTGGTTGACCGTTGGAGTCCCGGCGTCGCGTTGTTGATGACTTTTGTGAAGCTGCTTCAGTTTCTGAAGAAGTGCGGCATGAAAGCCACCGAAAACGGTTGGCGCAAAGCCGCCGGGGTGTTCATGCAGAGCGAAGCGTCGAAGTTCGCCCTGACGACTTTCCGGCTGCGCTATCTGGAAGCGGGTCAACCGCTTCCGGCCGACCGCGACGAAGCGGCGGCTAAACTGGCCGCCCGGCTTCGGGAATTCATTCGCGCCCACACCGGGTTGCGCTGGAGCGCGGCCTCCGGCGGACGTTTTTTCACCGGCCGCCGCCGCTCCGCTTTCGCCGACATAGCCGAACTCGACTACCGGGCCGACGGCAAGCTGGAGCGCATCCGCATGTTTCTCGACCCGGCCGGAGGCACGCCGCGGCGGCTTACCGTGCCTCTGCTCAACGAGGCGTTGGCCGCCGCCGTCGCCGAGATCAACCGCGAGAACCGGCGGCGCGGGGGTTTGCCCCGCCGTCTGGAGCGTCGTCTGCGGCGGCGCATTGCGGCGACCGCCGGGCTGTCACTGGCGGCGCGGCGCGAGCTGGACAAGCTGGCGGTGCGTTTTCTTGCCGCGACGTTCATGCGGGTGACGGTTTACCCCGCCGACCCGGCGGAAACGGGCAAACGGCGTTTTGAAATGCCCGATCTGCGGAGGTTTCGCAATTTCGGCTGGGGACTGCTCAACCTCGAAGTGCGTTTTGCCGCCGATCTCTCCGAACTCGACCTCTGGGCGCAATTTCATCATGTGCCGACCGACGGCATGCCGATGCAGGAGCTGCTTTCCGAATTAAGGCGCGAATGGGGTGTCGCCGGGCCGGTATTGTTTCCGTCGCCCGGCACTCCGGCGGCGCGCCCGCAGATGCAATACGCCGGAAACGGATTGTTTCGCCAGCTTTTCTTTGTGGATTTCTCGCCGCTTCTGGCCCATCGCCGCCAGCTCAACGCACATTATCGCACCGAAATGGGCGGCGACGCCACCGTGGCCGGCATGCTCATCTGGAAAATCGCCCAAAACGCCTATTTTGCCGACCGCAAGGTGTTGTTTCCGGTCGATCTTGTGACGCATGGCGGCGAATCGGGCGAGCGCGGCGTCGGGCTGGTATTCATCCGCCCCGGCGTATTTTTTGACCGCAGCGCGCCGGAGAACGGGGAGGTGCGTTTTCAGAGGGAGTTCAACCGGCGGGTGCAGACCACCCGGCACGGCCAGAGCGCAAGCACGGAACTGCTCGAACTTTACGCCATGCTTCACCCGCTGTTTTACCGGCTCGGTCACCGCCTGATGCCGCAGTCGATGAGCGAATTTGTCGGCTCGATGGGGTTGTCGGTACTGCGCAACGCCGAAATCTTTTTGCCGCCCACATCGGAACTGCAAAGCCACGGTTTCATCACCGTCGGCGACCTCGCCCGCCCCGCCGAAAACGGCGGCACGGTCGGGGTGGTCTGCGTCTGCGCCACTCGCAGCCAGCTGCGCCATTACCGCCGCACCTTCGCGGTGTAACGCAAAAAGTGCGGCGGCAATATTATGGTTGAAGTGAGGCGGGCTACTCGGCGTCCGAGTGTTCGGCCTGATGCTTGGCGATGATCTGCGAGGCGATGTTGGGCGGCACCGGCTCGTAACGCAGGAACTCCATCTCAAAAATCCCGCGCCCCTGCGTCATGCTGCGCAACTCGGTCGCATAGCGCGACAGCTCCGATTGCGGCACCTCGGCTTCCACCACTTCAAGCCCCTCGTCAATGTGCATACCGAGCACCCGGCCCCTCTTATGATTGAGGTCGCCGGTGATGTCGCCGGTATAACTGTCGGGTATGTTGACCGTCACTTTCATGATCGGTTCAAGCAGAATCGGATTGGCCTGCGCCATCGCGTCGCGGAAAGCCATGCGGCTGGCGGTCTTGAACGCCATCTCGTTGGAATCCACCGGGTGGTATTTGCCGTCGTAAACCGACACCTTGACCCGTTCGACCCGGCAGCCGACCAGAGGACCGGCCGTCATCATTTCGTTGACGCCCTTTTCCACCGCCGGGATGAAGTTGCGCGGTATCGCGCCGCCCACCACGTCGTTGGAAAAGACGAAGCCGTCCGGGTTGTAGCTCACCTTGAGGCTGACTTCGGCAAACTGGCCGGCTCCGCCGGTCTGTTTTTTGTGGCGATAATGGCCGTCGCCCGCCCCGGTGACGGTTTCGCGGTAGGCGATTTTCGGCGTGGCCAGATTGGCTTCGACCTTAAACTGGTCTTTGAGCCGCTTTGCCACGATGCCGAGATGCTGGTCGCCCATACCGGAAAGCAGAAATTCATGGGTTTCGTCGTTGCGCGAAAGGCGTATGGCCGGGTCGCACTCGACGATCTTGTGGAGGGCCGCCGAAATTTTGTCGTCGTCGCCATGTTTTACCGCCGTGACCGCGTATGACATGACCGGGTTGGGGAACTGAATCCCCGGCAGAGCGACCACGTCCGGATTGGCCGCCAGCGAATCTCCGACGTGGGTGTCCTTGAGTTTGGCCACCGCAAAGATACAGCCGGGCACCGCTTCGGCCGCCGGGGTCTGAAGTTTGCCGTTCATAAAGAACAGCGTGCCGAGCCGCTCCTTGACTCCGGGGCGCGAAAGATTGCATACTTCGCTGTCGGACTTGAAGACGCCGGTCACCACCCGCACAAAGGTGAGCTGGCCGACAAACGGGTCGTTGATGCTTTTGAAGACAATGCCGAGCGCGGGTTCGCTCTCGTCGATGACGCGCTTGGCTCCGTCGACCGTGATATAACGGTAGGGCGACGGGAAGAATTCGGCGATGTCGTCCATCAGCTCGGTAACGCCGATATCCTTGGCCGCGCTTCCGGCGAAAACCGGGATCACCCGGCACCCCTGGATCGCCGCGGCCAAACCTTTGCGGATATCCGACTCGGAGAGTTCTTCGCCGTCAAGATAACGGGTCATAAGGTCGTCGTCGGTTTCGGCGATGGCGTCGAGCCAAAGCGCGCGGCACTCGGCCACGTCGTCGGCGATTTCCGGCGGCACGTCTTTATCAAAGAGGACATTCACCACGCGGCTGAAACTGCTTCCGCCGTCGCCGGCCGGCCAGTACAGCGGGATGATGACGCTTTTGCCGTGGTTGCGTCGCATCTGATCGATGGTGGTCTTGAAACTTGCGCGGTCGCGGTCGAGCCTGGAAACAAACGCGCAGCGCGGAATACGGCGGCCTTTGGCCATTTTCCAGGCGCGGGCGGTGCCGACCTGCGGCCCGTCGGTGGCGTCGATCACGGTAAGGACGGCGTCACCCTGCCGGATGGCGGCGGCGCATTCCCCGATAAATTCGCCGTATCCCGGGGTGTCGATAAAGAAGAAGTTGTGATCGCGCCAGACGCAGTTAAGCGCGGCGGAGTAGATGCCCGACTTGCGTTCCTGCTCATCCGGCATAAAGTCGGCGACGCTGGTCTTGGTGTCAACGCTGCCGAGTCGGGGCACCGCGTTGCTCTTGAAGAGCATGAGTTCGCACAGGGAAGTCTTTCCACAGCCGGGGTGGCCGGCGACGACGAAATTTCTGCAATCGACAGCTTTCATACGTTTTGAAATCCTTTCCGGGTTGGTTTGGCATTTCCTCACCTGTTTTCACAATAGCAGTTGCGAAATGAAAATGCAACCTGATAGAGAGAAAAATTTCTCATTTCCGGGGTAAAAACCGTGAAAAAAACTTGGTTTCGACTTGCAAACGCACGATTGTGCGCTATATTTATAAGCGTTGTGCAAGCATGTGCACCCATAGCTCAACTGGATAGAGCGTCTGGCTACGGACCAGAAGGTTAGAGGTTCAAGTCCTCCTGGGTGTACCATTTTTTTGCCTTTTTTCCAAAGAGGCGCACTTCAAATCCTAATTTGCGTCAGCCTTCCCCACGGTATCGGTTATTGCAAGCATAAATAAGTCTGAATCCGGCGGCTCATGTTGAAAATCCCGTTTGCATATGCTATTGTAAAAAAGTTGCCGCAAATACGCGACTATTGAAAACAATACTATTCTATTTTGTTTCAGGCTACATCGGGAGGCTGATTTATGAAACGCATCTGCTCTGTCTTTATTCTTATGGCATGTTCGGCCGCGCTATTCGCCGGCGCGATCGACTGGGAAAAAGCCGATCTGGTTCAAAAAGGCGTGCGTCTGGTGAAGCTGGAGCTGACTTCTCCCCGCCTGATGAAAGTATATATCATGCGGGTTGACTTGAGCACCCCCGGCCTCGAATTTACCGCCACCGGGCGCGACCCCGACTGGGGCAAACCCATGCCCGATTATCCGCAGGCTTACCGCATCCGCGCCAAACGGCTGCGCACCAGCGATTTCATGATCGATGCCCGCAAATCCGGCAAGAAAATGATCGCCGCCGCCAACGCCGCGCCGTGGAGTCCGTGGGTGGCCCCCTACGATCACAAATACTCCGACCCGGCCGGGCTTTGCATCTCCGACGGCATAGTCCTGTCCGACAACGGCCGCCAGTCCGCCGAATTTGTGGTTTACAAAGACGGCAAATGCGATATTGTCAAGTCGATCCCGGCCGCCGATTACGGCAAAGTGCATGTCGCCGCCGCCGGGTTCGCCATATTGATGCTTGACGGCAAGAGATTCGAGGGCGGCGGATACGAGAAATCATTGCAGCCGCGCATGGCTTTCGGCCTGTCGGCCGACCGCCGTTATCTCTATCTCATCGCGGTGGACGGCCGTCAGGAGGGGTGGAGCCTCGGTGCGACCGGCGACGAACTCTCGGATCTCTTTACCGACGCCGGCGCGGCCGACGCCATCAACATGGACGGCGGCGGATCGGCCACCCTGTGCTTCTGGAATGAAAAAGCGTCCAAGCCGGTCGTCGTCAACCGTCACTGCGACAACGGCTATACCCGGCCGGTCGGCTCCAACATCGGCGTCTGGCTGAAATAGCGGCCGATCATTTGCGCATGGCGGCGGGAGTGCTGCCGGTGAACTGTTTGAACTGGCGGTAAAATACTTCAATCGTGTTGAATCCGCACATCTCCGCCACCAGCTTGACCGGAAGATCGTGCCTCGAACGCAACAGCGTGCGGGCATTGTCGAGGCGCTTTTTCAGCATGTATTGATATGGGGAGACGCCCAGATGGGTTTTGAACAATCTGAAAATCTGGGTTCGGCTCACTCCGCACCGCGCCGCGAGTCCGTCGATGGAAAAACCGCCCGAAGCAAGCTGCTCCGCAAGCAAGCCGCATGCCCGGCGCAGGACTTCAGGCAACCGGCTTCCGCCGACCGGGACCGACTGCTGCCACCCCAGAAAACCGATGACAAAATCGGTTATGACTTCCGGCGGCGGCGGCGTGGATTCATTCATCAACATAATCAGATCGGAGAAGAAATTTTCCGGTGAAGCGGCCGACCGCCACAGCCCGACCCGGGGGAATACCCGTATTTTCTCCGAAACCCGGAGGTCGATCACCTGACACCGGTAGGGATCGTCGGGAAATGTTTTGAAGACCGTATATTCCCCGGCCAGGTGCCAGAATATCGCGCCCCGGCCATAAATCTTCTCTTCGCCCGGCGCGCCCCAGATTATTTTGCCGCCGGTTATAAGCTCGATCTTTTCGTATCCGGCGGGGATCACGCACGGAGATATGGGTGTAGCCGGTGCACTGAAATTGGTACAGTACGAAACGGCCAAATAATGGTTTGGTATATTGCTCATTGGCGATTTGCGGTTAAAATTTGGTATTTTCAGTCAATTGACAATCATACAATAACACCATATATTAAATTTGCAAACACGAGAATATCGCATTTTTAATCAATCAACCTCAAACGTGGAGATGAACCATGGCCAAGACTCTGAAACCGTTGTCGGTGCAGCTTTATTCGCTGCGGGACGAAGCAAAAAAAGATTTTCTCAACGTATTGCAAAAAGTCGCCTCCTTCGGTTACGTCGGCGTCGAACCGGCCGGATTCTGGAATATGACGCCGAAAGAGTTCATCAAAGTGATTGACGATCTCGGCCTGAAGATGTTTTCTTCGCATTCCCCGTGGGTCAGACCCGATACCATTGACGAGGCGATGGCGACCGCGCACG